>JAITFE010000028.1 GCA_031281585.1 Bifidobacteriaceae bacterium
GCGGTTGTTCGGGCCAAAAGGGGTCGGCAAGACCGCCACCGCGCGCAGACGGGCCCGCTCCGTCTTGTCTCTTGACGTCGCGGAGAACAGGCAGCGCCACCGGGCAGACCCAGAGTTGATCACACGTCTGCCGCCGCCAGTGTTGATAGACGAATGGCAACGTGAACCCGATTGCTGGGACGTGGTACGGCGACATGTCGACAACGGGGCTGCCAAAGGCCGGTACCTTCTCGCGGGCAGCGCCACAGTGCCGGAAGGAACGCAGATTCATTCCGGGGCCGGGAGAATCGTCGGTTTCCACATGCGCCCCATGAGCCTCCCGGAGCGGGCCGTCGCGGAGACCACGGTTTCCCTGAGCGGGCTGCTAGCCGGCGGAGCCGTCATCGAGGGCAGCACAGCTGTCCGACTGGCCCACTACGTCGAAGAGTTGACCGCCTCCGGGCTGCCCGGCATACGCCCTCAACCGCCCCGAATGCGGCGGCTGCTTCTCGATTCCTACCTGGACCAAGCCCTGTCGAAGGAACTCCCGGAGCAAGGGCGCGCGGTGCGGCGCCCGGAGGCGTTGCGAGCGTGGCTCAGCGCCTACGCGGCGGCCACGGCCACAACGGCCAGCTATGAGCGCATTCTTGCGGCCGCGACGCCCGGCGAAGGCGATAAGCCGTCCAGGGGCGCTGTAACCCGGTACCGCGACATCCTCTCGGAGCTCTATCTGCTTGACCCGCTGCCCGCTTGGCTCCCCGGCCGGAACCGCCTCAAACGGCTAGGCCAGGCCCCCAAGCACTATCTGGCGGATCCGGCCCTAGCCGCCCGACTGCTCCGCGTGAGCCCCGACGCCCTCCTGGCCGGAAACGCGGAAACCCCCCGCATCGCGGGGGCGGACGCTTCGCTCTTGGGGGCACTGTTCGAGCATCTGGCGGCTCTTAGCGTCAGAGTGCACGCCGCCGGCTCCGAGGCCCGCGTCTACCACCTGCGCACGGAGCGGGGGGAGCACGAGGTCGATCTCATTGTTGAGACAGACGACGCCCGAGTGGTGGCCTTCGAGGTCAAGCTCGCCCAGACCGTGGAGGACCGGGATGTTCGCCACTTGCGTTGGCTGTCAGAGCAGCTTGGCGGCAATCTGGTTGACGCCGCGGTCCTCACCACCGGAACCCACGCCTATCGACGGAGAGACGGGATAGCCGTTGTGCCCTTGGCGTTGTTGGGCCCCTGACGGGCGCTCCGCCCGAGCAGGCAAAGAACGCGCCACGAAATGGCGGCCGTGCCCGGCGGGGCGGACCGCCCGCGACCAGATGAGAACCTACAGTCGGTGCCCCCGACCAGACGAAAACCTACGTTCGGCGCCGAATGTAGGTTCCTGTCTGCCCCGCCGGGCCGAATGTACGTTCCTGTCTGCCCCGCCGGGCCGAATGTAGGTTCCTGTCTTGGGGACGTTTCCGTATTCCCAGGTCACAGCCTCGGGGCGGGCCAACCGGCAGATGAAAACCTACATTCGCCGATCCCGACCAGATGAGAACCTACAGTCGGCGCCCGCGACCAGATGAAAACCTACGTTCGGCGCCGAGTGTAGGTTCCCGTCTGGCCCGGGCCGCCCGAGGGCGGCCTCGGTGCGCGGGCCTGCCCGCAGGAGAGCGGGCAGTCGTGCGAATTCGCTCAGGGCGCCGCCCTGAGGGTGGCCTGCCCGCTTGGGAACGGGCCGGCGGCCCTCAGGATCGCGGCGGGCGGGTGCGTTGACGACAGCCGCTCGGTCAAAGTCGCCCTCAGCGCCTCAGCCGCCGCGGCCGAGTCGGTCAGGCAGGCCACCGTGGGACCCGAGCCTGAGACGAGGGCGCCGCAGGCGCCCTCCGCCAGCGCGCATTCAATCGTGTCCGCCAATTGCGGGCGCAGGGCGAACGCCGCCGGCTGGAGGTCATTGACCAGGTGGGCGCCGACCCGCCAGGGATCGCCGGCCGCCAGGCCGGCCAACAGCGCCTCTGGAACATCCGGCGGCTCCGTCAGGCCGCGCGCGGCGCCCATCGCGTCGAAGCGCGCGAACACCTCCGGCGTGGACAGCCCGTCCGCGCTGGTCACCAGCACCCATTCAAAGGTCCCCGCAGACTGGACAGGCCGCAAGTCTTCCCCCCGGCCACGGCCCAACGCGTTGCCCCCCGCGCAGGCCTGTGGGGCGGCGGGGTCCGCCTCGAAGCGCGCGCCAACCCCGTTGCCTCGTTGGGACGGCAACCCGGCGGTCGGATCGCTCACGGGCGGCGTGCTCAGCGCGTCACGCTGTGGCAGCGTCAGCGCGGGTCCGGGCACAAGCCCGCTCACTCCGTCGGCCACCGCCGGGTTTGCCAGACCCGCGCCCAGAACGGCAAACGGCACGTCCGAGCCCAACTCCGCCGCCAATTCGACCAGTTGCAGACGGCTCAACCCCAGTCCCCACCAGGCGTTGAGCACCACCAAGGCGGCGGCCCCGTCCGCGCTGCCGCCCGCCAGCCCGCCTGCCACCGGGATCGCCTTGTCAATCCGCAGGTACACGGGGGACAGCGGCCCGAACCGGCCGCGCAGCAGTTCGGCCGCCCGCAACGTCAGGTTGGTCTGATCGAGCGGCACCGCGTCCGCCTGGAGCCCGCTCACCGCCAGTTCGTCGCCCCCCGCCGCCGATGCCGTCACCGTCACCCGCTCAACCAGGTCAACCGAGTGGAACAGGCTGTTCAGGGGGTGGTAGCCGTCCGCCCGGCGCGGGCCGACCCGCAGAGCCAGATTGATCTTTGCCGCCGCTACGGCCGTCAGCTCAGGTGTCACCGCGACCCCGCCTCGGCGTCTGGCGCCCGCCCGCTGCCCCCAGGGCTCCCGCCGATGCCGTCGCGCGGTCCCCGGCCCCGTCCGCGTCCAAGTTGGCCAGGGCCACCGCCAGCCGCGCGAAGTCTGTCACCGCCAGGGTTTCGCCGCGGGCTGACGGGTCGATCTCGGCGGCCCGCAGGGCCGCCTCCGCCCGCGCGGGGCCGCCTGCCAAACCGGCCAAAGCGGCGCGGAGGGTTTTGCGGCGGGCGGCGAAGGCGGCATCGACCACCGCGAAGACCTGGGCGCGGGGCGGGGCGCCGGCGGGGACCGGGCACCGTTCAAGGTAGACCAAGGCGGAATCCACCCTGGGCACGGGGAAGAACGCGCTGCGGGGCACGCGGCCGGCCAGGCGCGCCGACGCCCACCAGGCGGCTTTGACGCTGGGAATCCCGTAGGTGCGGGACCCGGGCGGCGCCACCAGGCGGTCCGCCACCTCGGCCTGGACCATGACGAGCGCGCGCCGGATGGAGGGGAACCGCTCCATGAAGCGCAGCAACACCTTCGTGGCGACGTTGTAGGGCAGATTGGCGACCAGCGCGGTTGGCTCCGGCGTCCCCAGGTCGGCAATGTGGAGCGCGTCGGCGTTCAGGACGGTCAACCGCTCCGCCAGCGCGGTCTGGCCGGCTTCCGTTCTCCGGCCGACGGTGGCCGGCAGGGCGACGGCCAGCACCGGGTCGATCTCCACCGCTGTGACGGACGCGCCCGCCTCAAGCAGGGCGAGCGTCAAGGATCCAAGGCCGGGCCCGATCTCCGCCACCCGTTCGCCGGGAGCGAGTTGGGCGGCGGCGACAATCCGCCGGACCTGCGACGGATCGACCACGAAGTTCTGCCCAAGGGCCTTGGCGGGGCGCACCCCCAACTCTGCGACCAACTCGCGCACGTCAGTCGGGGTCAACAACAAGGGGCCCCTCCGTGAGACGAGAAATGGGGACGGTACCTATTTCCGGCCAGCCGGAAATAGGTACCGTCCCCATTTCTGGCCAGCCCCATTTTGGGGGTCAGTACCAGCCCTTGGATTGGAACGCGCCCCACGCGCCGCACGGCGTGGCGTAGCGGCCGGAGATGTAGCCGAGGCCCCACTTGATTTGGGTGGCGGGGTTGGTTTGCCAGTCGGCGCCAGCCGTCGCCATCTTGGAGCCCGGCAGGGCCTGCGGGATGCCGTAAGCGCCGGAGGAACGGTTGGCGGCGTCCACGCGCCAACCGGACTCGCGCTGCCAGAGGGACACGAGGCACGCGAACTGGTCGTCTCCCCAGCCGTAGGAATCGGCCATCATTTGCTTGGCGATCCCCTGCGCGCTGCCCGGGTCGACGTCAATCCTGACGGGTGGCGCCACGGCGACTTGTTTGGTCCCTATCAGCACGACTTGGTTGACCGGCCGCGAGATCACGGTCGAGAGCAGCACCTCGCGGGACAACTCTTTGCCGCCCGCCACTTTGGCCGCGTAGGTGATGGCCTGTTGGCCCGCCACTCCAGGCGTTTGAACCTTCTTCACGCCTTTCGGCAGGGTCGGGTCTTCCTTTTCGATGGTCTCGAACGGGATGGCCACCATGTCGGTGCCGCTGGTCGCCACCGCGCGTTCAATCAGGATCTGCTGGCCGTCCTGCGGGACCTCGTCAAGGGCCGGCGAGACCTGGTCGTCTTCGGCCAGGATCACGCCCATCTCGCCCAAGAGCTCGCGGACCGTGCCGGCGTTCGAGTAAAGGTTCATGACCGCGCCGTCAACCGCCACGGACAGCGCCTTCGGGGTCGAGACGTTGACCACCCCGACCAAGCGTTCGATCGACGCGCGCCGGGAGACGGACAGCCGCGCCTCCTCGGAGCGGACTCCCAGGTCGGCCAAGGCTTCCTCAACGGTGGCGGCCGTGGTCCAGATGGTCCGGCGCTCGCCGTCGATCGTCAATTCCATGGGCCGGGCGGTGCGGACTACGATCTCCCCGGAGCGCGGCACCGCCGCGTCGGGTCCGGGCGCCACAAGGTCCATGTCGGTGTACGCGATGTGCTCCTGCGCCAAAACGCCCTTGACAGAGCCGGCGAAGGTGGTGACCTCGCGGCTCGCGCCGTCGACGGTCACCGTGACGGTCTTGTGCGCCTGGGCGAAGCCGGCTATGCCGGCGGCGGCCATAGCCAAGACGGCTACGCGCGCGGCGAGCTTGATCCGGCGTCCGCCTGAGGCGGTGCGCCGGGCTCGGCTGCGCTGACGTGGCGCCGCGTGGCCACTGGGATGTGTCATCGACAAGTTGCGATACTCCCATGAAGGTCGGGTACGTCGGTCGGGTTCGACCATAACGGATTTATCGTGACGGCGCGACTCCCATTACTCCCAGGCTCGCCGTTTCTGTGGTTGATACTGCCGTACCTTCACCAAATTTTCACCAATCGCCGTACGCGCGAGTGGTGTTTTCCTGAATCTGGTGGCATGCGCGTTCCAGCTCCAAGCCCATTTGTTCGGCCAAGACAGCCATGGTCAGAGGGATCATGTACGGGGCGTTCGGGCGCCCCCGGAACGGGTCCGGCGTGAGATAAGGGGCGTCCGTTTCAACCAGCACCAATTCCGGCGGCAGTTCGCTCACAGCGGCACGCAATTCGCCGGCCGATTTGAAGGTGACCGGTCCGCCGAACGAGCAATACCAACCCTGGGCGGCCACCAGCGCCGCCATTGCCCGGTCGCCGGAGAAGCAATGGAACACCGTGCGTTCCGGGGCGCCGACATCATTCAAGGTCGCGATCACGTCCGCGTGCGCGTCCCGGTCGTGAATCTGCAACGCCAGGCCCAATTCTTTGGCGAGCTGGATGTGATCGCGGAAAGCGGCCAATTGGGCCGGACGCCCGGCCGGCCCGGTGCGGAAATAGTCCAGCCCGGTTTCGCCTACGGCCCGGATCCGGGAGGTGGAACGGGCGAGTTCGGCGATTTCAGCGAAAGCCCCCTCATAGGCCCCGGCTTCCGCCAGCCGGGCGGCTTCGTTCGGGTGGATGGCGATCGCGCCGATCACCGCGGGCTCCCCCACCGCCACATTGGCGGTCCAACGGGCCGCTTCAAGGTCGCAGCCGCATTGGACAATCCGGGACACGCCGACCTGGGCCGCCGCCGCGACCTGTTGGCCCAGCGTCAAAGGCGCCGCCGGGAAATGCTGAAACGGCTCGATGTGGGTGTGGTTGTCCGTCACCGGCGCCGGCAGCGGCGCGGGCGCGGGCGGGTAGGAGCGGTCCTGGGCCATGGCCTTCCCCGCGCCTACCCGGCCTGGTCGCCCGGTTCGGCCGATTCGTCCAAGCCCGCCAGACGGGCGTTCTCAACGGCCACCACTCCCGGATCAAGTTTGACGAAGATCGGCTGGGCGGGCGGGACCGCCTGGCCCTGGGGCAGCGGTTGACGCCGCCAAGCGGGGGCCGGGCGGCCGGATTCCCGCCCGTAGTCGCCCGTGATGATGGGGTAAGACCGCGACGGATCGTCCAGGTCGGACACGTCCTCGATGGACGGCTTGTCGCCGAAAGGCCGGTTGTAGCCCAGCGCCGCGTCGACATCCTGCGCCGAATGGGGCAGGAACGGGGCCAACATGGTGTTGCAGTCCGACACGCATTGGGCGGCCACATGCAGCACCTCCGCCATACGCGCGCGGTCCGCGTCATCCCCCTTGGCCAGCTTCCACGGGGCCGTGTCCGCGAGGTACTTGTTGACCTCTCCCACAGTCTTCATCGCCTGGGTGATCGCGGCCTTTTGGCGGTGCGACCGGATCAAGCGCCCCACCTCGCCAAAGGCCAGTTCGGTGGCCCGCAGCACGGCTTGGTCCTCCGGCGCCGGAGCGGTCGGCGCGGGCGGAATGGAACCCAGGTTCTTGTGGATCAGGTTGACCGTCCGGTTGACCAAGTTGCCCCAGCCCGCGACCAACTCGGAATTGGTCCGCCGGACGAATTCCTCCCAGGTGAACTCCGCGTCCTGGCTCTCCGGCCCCGCCACCGCGATGAAATAGCGCAGCGCGTCCGGTTGATAGCGCGAAAGCATGTCCCGCACCAGAATCACCCGGCCGCGCGAGGACGAGAACTGCTCGCCGCCAATGTTCAAGAACTCCGAGGACACCACCTCGGTGGGGAGATTCAATTCGCCGTAACGGCCCGGCTCGCCGCCGCGCGAGCCCTCGCCGTTGTAGCCCAGCAATTCGGCCGGCCAGATTTGCGAGTGGAAAGTGATGTTGTCCTTGCCCATAAAGTAATAGGAGCGGGCCTCGGGCGAGTTCCACCACTGGCGCCACCGGTCGGCATCGGCGGCTTGGCCCGTCTTCAAAGCCAGCCGACGGGCCCACTCGATCGAGGCGGACAAATAGCCGACCACTGCGTCAAACCAAACGTAGATGCGCTTGTTCGGGTTGTCCTCCCACCCCGGCAGCGGCACCGGGATGCCCCAGTCGATGTCCCGCGTCATGGCCCGTGGGCGCACGTCCTCCAACAGGTTGAAGGAGAACTTCAGCACGTTCGGGCGCCAATCCGCGCGGGTCTCCAGCCAGGCCGCCAGGGATTCGACCAGGGACGGCAAATCCAAGAAGAAATGGTTCGACTGCACGAATTTGGGCGTCTCGCCGTTTATCCGCGAGCGCGGGTTGACCAAGTCGATCGGGTCTAGCTGGTTGCCGCAGTTGTCGCATTGGTCGCCGCGAGCCCCGTCGAACCCGCAGATGGGGCATGTGCCCTCGATGAACCGGTCCGGCAACGTGCGCCCAGTGGAAGGCGAGATCGCGCCCATGGTGGTCTTTTCCACCATGTAGCCGTTCTTGTGGACCGTGCGGAACATCTCCTGCACCACGGCGTAGTGGTTCCGGGTGGTGGTGCGCGTGAACAAGTCGTAGGCCAGGCCCAGCCGCTGCAGGTCCTCGACTATGACCCGGTTGTAGCGGTCGGCCAGCGCCTGCGCGCTGATGCCCTCCTCCTCCGCTTGGACCAGGATGGGCGTGCCGTGCTCGTCGGTGCCGGACACCATCAGCACGTCGTTGCCGGCCATCCGCATGTAGCGGGAGAACACGTCGGAGGGGACGCCGAAGCCGGCCACGTGGCCGATGTGCCTAGGTCCGTTGGCGTAGGGCCAAGCCACTGCGGACAAAACGCGATTCATGGGGGCTAGCCTACTTGGGTTGCCTACGGGAGGTTCGAGGCGCCGGGCCACAGGGGGTCCGATGCCGCCTGCCCGGCCTCCTCAAGCACCCTCAGCACGTTCCCTCCCGCCAGTTTGGCGAGGTCTTGGGGCGGACCAGCCCTTCTCGGCCAGGGCCGCGAGCAGGCGCGGATAGCCCGCGACGTCCTCCTGGAGCTTGGCTTTGACACCGGTCAGGCTCGCGGGAACGGGTGGGCGGCGGCGCGGCGGCGGCGTTCGGCCAAAGCCGCCCGTGGGTCGCCCGGCAATCCCGGCGCGTTAGAGCGGGACTCGGGTGAGTCTTCCGGCTGGAACGGCTCGACCCACTCGCGTTCAAAGGCCCGCCCCTCGATCACCACCTCCAGAACGTGGTCCAAGGCGCCCAAGTCCGCCAGCGGGTCGCCTTGGACCACGATCAAGTCCGCCGCGTAGCCGGGCGCCAGCACGCCGGTCACCCCGGCCAAGCCGACGGCGCCAGCCGACCTGGAGGTGGCGGCGATCAGGACCTCGGCCCGCGGCAGCCCCGAAGCCTCCAGTTGTTTGAGGCCGGACGTGTAGGCGCTGGCCGGGTAGACCGCCCCGATGTCATGGCCGGTCACCAGCTTGGCGCCGTGCTGGTACAACTGCAGGGCGCGGGGCGTGCGAGTCTCGCCCGGCACCGGCGGGTAGGACGGCGGGGCGCAACCGTCCACGTAGATGCCGCGCTCCGCGATCTGGTCCGCCAACGCCGGGTCGAAGTCCGTCACGCCGTCCTTGCCGACAAAGGTGACATGGGTGATGTAGTCAATCCCGGCCTCAACCGACCGCCTGATTCCCTCCGTGCCGTGGGCGTGGGCGGCGACGTGCTTGCCCAGCCGGTGGGCGTCATCCACCAAGGCGCGCAGCTCTGGCACCGTGAACTGGGCGTTCCACGGGGCGGTGGCGTGGGACATGAAGCCGCCGGTCGCCATCACCTTGATGGCGTCCGCGCCCGCTTGGTGGTGCGCCCGCACCTGGCGGAGGATCTCGGTGACGGAGTCCGCCCAGCCCGCGCTGGCCCCGTGCCCGCCGGAGTAGCTGATGGCTGGTCCGGCGGCCACCACGCGGGGGCCGGAGACCAGGCCGGCCCGGATCGCCTCCCGCAAGGCCACGTCCACGTAGTCGCGGGTGCCCAGAGACTGCACCGTGGTGACGCCCAGGGAGGCGAGTTGCCGGGCGATCTTGACGGAGGACAGGACCTCCCACGCCGTGGCGTGGAGCGCCGGGTCCGCCACCTGGGGCTGGATCGCCCAAGAATAGGAGCCCAGGTGCGCGTGGGTCTCAATCAGGCCGGGCAGGATGGTCGCGGCGCCGTGGTCGGTGCGGGGCCAGGTCGCGTAGTCCGCCGGGAGTTCGGACGCGGCGCCGGCCCACGCCACCTTTCCGCCGGTCAGCGCGACGGCACCGGACTGAATGTGGGCCGTCGCGGCGCCTGTGAAGAGCCGGTCCGCAGTCAGCACCCGGTCCGGGGCGGGCGGCGCCGTCGCGTCAACGGCGCGCGGGAATTTGGCAGCCATCTTTAGGTTTCCTTTCGTTTCAGCACGAGCAGGCGTCGGGCGGCCACCGGCCGCCTACCGGGCGGCGCCGACCAGTTCAAGGGCCGGGCCCGGGGTCTGAGTCGAGGCCTGGGCGCCCGCGGCCGGGCGCCAACCCAGCGCCGGGGCGATCTTGGTGGCCACCAGCTCGAGGATTTGGAGGTAGTCCTCAAAGGCGAAGGTGAACGGCAGCAGGACGGCCAACTCGTCGGCGTAGGCGAAAGACGGGTCCCCCTCCAGGTCCTGAAGGATCGCCTCGCTCGGGGCGACCGAATCCTTCCGGATGTAGAAGAACTCGTCGCCGTTGTCGATCGGGGCCAGGGTTCGCGGGGTGCGCTCCTCCAGGTAGGCCTGGTATTTCGCGGCCTGCGCGGGCGTGGCCGCGTCGGTCGGCACAATCACCCGGCCGTGGGCTATTTGGCCGGCGAAGCCGGCCGCCTGGTGGGCGCGGTACGCCTGCCCCTGGAGGGCCTGGGCCTGGTCGAAGGTGGTGGCGGCGGTGAGCCCCAGGGCCTTGCGGCCGTGGAACATGTTGGCGTTGATGATGTGCCACTGGTTCTCCGCCGCCCAGACCGCCGAGTCGACCGAGGTGGACGACAGCCAGAACTTCTTGTCCAACCCCGGCCAGTGCGGCTCGACCCGGTTTGAGAACAATTGCCCGTTGATGCCCGTGGGAGTTGGACTGGTGTCCCGCACCTCGTCGCTTTCAACCGGTTGTTTGGAGGCCCCGCGGGGTCCGAACTTGGTCAGGTCCAGTTGGATCTCGCGGCCGCCCACCAAGTCGCGGATCAGGTTCAGCCGCGCCCGTGAGTAGTCCTCGCCCTGCCAGCCGGCGCCGTAGAAGAGTTCTTCCTGCCCGGCCTCGAAGCCCTGCGGCGGGGACACCGACAAGCCTGGCCGGAGCCGGCCCCGGCTCAGCGCGGCGGCCAGCGACAACTCTTCGGCCAGATTGAACGGGTTCTCGTATTGGCCCACTATGCAGGCGTTGCCGATCTCGATGGCGCTGGTGCGCTGACCAATCGCGGCCTGCAGCACGGCCGGCGCGGCGGGCGCGTGCTGAAGGTGCCGCGTGCGGATGTAGCCCGCGTTGAAACCGAGTTGTTCCGCGAATTGGAAGACTTTGATTCCCTCTTCGAGGCTGTCAGCCGGGTTGTCAGGCGCCAGCGGGACAATGTGGACAAAACTCAGGGATGTGATGGTCATGAGGGGTTCCTTTCAGTCGTCAGGACTCGAGCCAGATGGTGTAGGCGCCGAAAGGCTGCCCGGAGCCGTCGAGGGTGATGTTCTTGACCTTGTCGGTGGCGGCGACGGAGTCTTGGGGTTCGTAGACGGGCAAGACCAGCCAGGTCTCAGTCGTCAAGTACTCCTGGAGCTCCTTGTATGCGGCCTTGCGGGTTTCCAGGTCGGTTGTGAAACGGCCCGTGTCGATCAACTCGTCGATCTTGGGGTCTTTGAACGTCCCCTGGCCGATCACCCCGCGGGACGGATCCGAATGGTAAACAGACTCGAAGCCGCCGGCCGGATCGGGGCTGAGGAACGACGGGTCGATGATGCTGTAGTCGGCGCCGCCATTCAGGTCCGCGGCCGTGCCCGAATCGACCACCTCGTAGTGGTAGTCAATGCCGACGTTGTCCTTCAGCGCCGCGCTGATCGCCAAGTGGACCTGGTCGCGGGACTCGCGAAGGCGGGTCGAATCCGTGTACAGGTCGATTGTCAACGTCTTGCCGTCTTTGACGCGGATGCCGTCCGCGTTGCGCTCGGTCCAGCCAGCCTGGTCAAGCAGTTCGTTGGCCTTGGCCACGTCGGTGGCGTTCCAGGTGCCCAGGTCAGCGGCCCACGGACCGCGGGAGGACACGGGCGCCCACGCCCTGTCGTAGGCGCCGTGGTAGACGGCCTGGAGGATGGCGTCCAAGTCCGAGCCGAGCGCGAACGCTTGGCGGACCCGGACATCGTCCAGGGGCGCCTTGTGGGGGTTGAAGGCCACGAAGTAGGGCGTGCCCGCCAAGATGCTCCGCAGGTACTGGAAGCCCGGACGGTCTTCGAACAAGGACACGTCAAGCGGCTGGATGTCCGAGGCGGCCTGGACCTGCCCCTGCTCCAGCGCGCCGGTCCGGGTCGCGCCCTCCGGCAGGATGCGGTAGATGACCTTGTCGAGGTAGGCGGTCTGGTGTCCCTTGGCGATCGAGTCCGGCCCCCAGTTGTAGTCGTCCCGCTTTTCGAAGACCAGTTCGGTGTTCGGCGTGTAGCTGGTGAGCACAAAGGGCCCAACGCCGGCCAACTCCGGGCCGCCGGATTCCAGCACCGTCTGCTCCAATTCGAGCGACTTGGGCGACAGCGGCGTGGAGGAGAGCCCGGCCAGGTACTGCAGGAACAGGATGTCGGTTGTGCTCAGCACAAACTCAAGCGTCAAATCGTCAACCTTGTTGATCTCCTGGACGTTGCGCAGCCCCGAGGGAGCGCCCCGGCCGTAGCTGTCGGAGTTGATCTTGTCGAAATTGGCCAACACGGCGTCCGCGTTCAGCGGCTCCCCGTCTGAGAACGTCACGCCCTCACGCAGTTTCAGCGTGACCGTGAGGCCGTCGGCCGACTCTTCGTACCCCTCCGCCAGCCACGGCTCATAGATGCCGTCCTCCGTCAAGTACAGATAAGAGGCAAAGGCGTTGCGCAGCAACGGCGTGACTTTGGCCAGGCCGTTGAGATGCGGGTTGATGGTCGGTGGCGCGGTCGCCACGGCCCAGTACAACGTTCCGCCCTCAACGGGCGTTTGGGCTTGGGTGGCCCCGCCGGACGAGGGGGCGGCGCCGGGCTCGGTTTTCCCGCAACCGCCCAGGGTGATAGCCAAAGCTGCGGCGCTGATCAGGGCCGCGGCGCGGCGATAGGTGGACATTTTGAACTGGTCTCCTTTTGTGATTGCTGTTAGTTAGTTGGCGTTGGCCACAAGCTCGCGTCTCCCCAAGGGCGCTTCCGCCCCCCGCGCTTGAAGACGGGGAACGGCCGCCAAGAGGCCTTGCGTGTAGGGATGGCTCGGCGCGGTGAAGACGCGGTCCACCGGACCCTCTTCGACCACCCGGCCCCGGTGCATCACCAGCACGTCGTCAACCAGGTGGTGGACCACGCCCAGGTCGTGGGAGATGAACACCAGGGCGGTGCCGGTGCGCTCGTTCAACTCCGCCAGCAGGTCGAGGATCTGAGCCTGGATCGACACGTCCAGGGCGGACACCGGCTCGTCGCAGATCAGCACCTCGGGTTCGAGGGCCAAAGCCCGCGCTATCGCCACGCGTTGGCGCTGTCCGCCAGACAGATTGCGGGGCACCACCTGCAGCAACGACGGCTCCAGGTGCGTCAGCGCCAGCGCCTCGCGCACCCGGCCCAGCCGTTCGGCCTTGGAACGGGCCGTGGTGCGCAACGGCTCGGCGACGATTTGCTCCACCGTGTAGCGCGGATCGAACGAGGAAGCGGCGTCTTGGGAGACGAATTGCACGGCCCGCCGCAAGCCGCGCCGTTCGCCCTGGTTGGGCGACCGCCAAGGTTGGCCCATCACCTCGACGCTGCCCTGGTCCGGTTCCATCAGTCCCAGCAGAATTCGCGCCAGCGTGGACTTCCCCGAACCGGATTCCCCGACGATGCCGAGTTTCCCGCCCGGCTCCACCCTCACGTCCACGTCCACCACGGCCCGCAGTTGGCGGTGTCCGCCCAGTTTGAAAACCTTCGACACCCCCCGCGCCGCCAGCACCGGCCCTTGGCGGTCCGGCGCGGCCCGGCCTGCCCGCGCGCCGGGGCCGGATTCGCCCTCGTGTCCGGGCCCCGGTTGGCCCGAGGGGGCTCCCCCGGACAGGCGCTGTCCGCGCGTCGCCGCCGATGGGACCGCCCGCAGCAACGCTTTGGTGTACGGGTGGCGCGGGTCTTGCAGAAGCTGGGCCGTGGGACCCTGCTCAACCACCAGGCCGTCGCGCATCACCAAGACGCGGTCGGCCACCCGCGAGACCACGGCGAGGTCGTGCGAGATCAGCAGCACGGCGGTGCCGGCGTCTCGCCGCTTGCCCAACAGGTCGAGGATCTGCGCCTGCACCGTCACGTCCAGGGCCGTGGTCGGCTCGTCCGCCACCAGCAACTCCGGGTTCCCCGCCAACGCGGACGCGATCAGCGCCCGCTGGCGCAGCCCGCCGGACAACTGGTGGGCGTACTGGTGGGCCCGGACCGCCGGATCCGGGAAGCCGACCTCGGCCAGGAGCGCTTCCACCGCTTCGGCGCCGCCCTTCTTTTGGCCGCCGTGCGCCACCAGCGCCTCATGGATCTCCTGGCCGACGGTTCGCAAAGGATCCAGCGAAGTCAGGGCGTCTTGCAGGATCAGGCCGATCTTGGTGCCGCGAATTTGGCGCCAGCCGCGATCATTCAAGGTCCGCACGTCGCGGCCCCCCACGGCGAATTCATCCGCCGTGACGCGGGCGGTCTTCCCGGTCAGCCCCAGCAAGCTCAACGCCGTGACGGACTTGCCCGAACCCGACTCGCCCACCAACGCCACCGCCTCGCCCGGGTAAACCGCCAGGTCAAGGCCGCGCACCGCGTGGACGTACCGCTCGCGGCCCCGAAACTCGACGTGCAGTCCCTTGACTTGGACGATCGGCGTGCCCTGAGCCGCGAGTGGCGCTTTGCTTAGGACCGCGGTCATCGGTCTCTCCTCTCGTAGCGGCGCTGGAGGTTCTGGCCCAGAACGGTGGAGGCGACCACCACCGCCGTCAGAGCGACCCCCGGATAAACGGCGCTCCACCAGGCCTGGCGCAGGTAGGCGCGGCTTTCGGACAAGAGCAGACCCCATTCGGCGTCTGGCGGCTGGGGCCCCAAACCAAGGAAGCTGAGGGCGGAAGAGCCAATGATGGCGCCGCCCAGCCCGATTGTGACCATGATGGGCAGGGCCCCGAGCGCGTTCGGCAAGACGTGACGCCAAACGACCCGCAGCTTGCCCAAGCCGAACGTCTTGGCCTGCTCCACGTAACCCGATTGCAGCGTGACCAGGGCGTTCGCTTTGACCAGCCGGGCGTAGGCGGGCAGCGCGCCAATGCCGAGCGCAAGCAACAGGTTGTCCGGGCCACGCCCGGTGAACGTGATCAGGAACATGGCCAGCAGCAGGGCCGGGAAAGCCGCCACGACATCCACGAAACGCCCCGCCACCTGCTCCAGCCAACGCGGGCCGACGGCCGAGCCGAGGCCCACCACCAGGCCGAGCAACACCCCGACCACGGAGGCGCCCAGCCCGATCAGGATCGAATAGCGCGCGCCGTAGATGATGCGGGTCAACACGTCCCGTCCCAGCAAATCGGTGCCGGCCAGATGCTCGGCGCTGGGAGCCAAATGCGAGGCCCTGGGATCGCCTTCCAACGGGTCGCCGCTGGTCAGCAAGCCCGGCGCGACGGCCATCAGCAGGACAAGCGCCAAGACCGGCACCGCGAAGACCAAGTCCCACTGGATGCGCGCGAACCAACGCGTCCGGCTGGGCGCCGTGCCGGGGCCGGGCGGGGCGGCCTGGGCTGAGCGGCGCCGGCCCGGCCGAGGCGAATCTGAAACGGTGCCGGGGGCCGCCGAGACGGCATCGGCGGCTCCTTCCGCCACTGACGCGGGCGGGGCGGCGACTGGGGCGTTCACAGCTGCTCCCCCCTTCCGCTGCGCAGACGCGGGTCGAGCGCTATGCCGATCAGGTCGACGGCGGTCGAAGCGGCCACGTAAGCGGCGGTCGAGACCAAGGTGACGCCCAGAATCAAGGGCACGTCCTTGACGGTCACCGCGTTCACCGCCAACTGCCCAAGGCCGGGGCGGCCGAAGATCTGCTCGACAATGACCGCGCCGCCCAACAGACCGCCGATCTGCAAACCGACCAGGTTCACGGCGGGCAACGCGGCGTGCTTGACGGCGTGGCGGTAGCGGACCCGCGCCGGGGACAGGCCCCGCGCCCGCGCGCTGACCGCGAAAGGCTGCTCGACCGCCCGAAAAACGCCATCCGACAACACTTGCGTGAGGAAGAAACCCGACGGGATGGCCAGAGCCAAGGTCGGCAGAACCAGGGCCTGCCAACTGTCGTGGTCAATGATGGAGAACCAGCCCCAACGGAACGAGACCACGGTCAGCAGCAGGATGGCCAACCAGAAGGGCGGCAGCGACAAGATGACCAACTGGATGCCGGAGGTGACCGCCCGCAGGCCCTTGACCGGCGCCGTGTTGATCAACGTGGCCAGGACCGCGATCACCAACGCCGTCACCGTCGCGGTCAACGTCAACGTGATGGTTGGCCCGGCCCCTTGGGCGATCAGGTCCGCCACGTTTTGGCGCATGGTGTAGGAAACGCCCAGGTCGCCGCTCGGGATGCGGCTCAAGTACGTGAAGTACTGGACCCAAAGCGGCTGGTCCAATCCCCAACGCTGGATGGTCGCGGCGCGCATCACCGGGTCGTCGCGGTTCTCCCCCAGCAACAGCGACACCGTGTCGCCGGGCGCTATCTGCACCGCCACGAAGGTCACGCTCACCGCGATCCACAACACCAGCAGCGCGCCCCCCAGCCGCCGCGCGATCAGCCAGGCGACGACACGCGTCCGGCTGCGGGGGTCCGCCGGCGCCTCCTCGATGGTGGACAGGGCGGCCGGGAGCGTGGCGCCGCCGGGCGGGTCGTGGTCGGTGGGCGTGACGGTGGCGAGCGATGTGGTCATTGCGACTCCAAGTCATTTTGCGATGGGGGTCGGATGAAGGGCCGGCGCGCGGCGCTGACGAAATCAAGGAAATTGGAACTGCCGTGGGTACTGCGCTGGGGCGCGCTACGCCCGGACGGTCGGCTGGGGATCAGCGGACGGCGCTAGACGATGGCTGCGCTGCGGGCGGCCGCGCGGAATGCGGCCGAGGGCATTCGGCGACACGCGCGACGCGTTGGCCGGGGCTCAGTTGGCACGGTCTGATGCTGGCAGCGCCCGGACGCGATGGTCAACATTTGTAAAGCAAATGTAAAGGCGCAGTCGGGGCGCCGGTCCTTGGCGCGGTGGCGCGGCATTGCGCCGGGTGGTCGCATGAGGTGTGTCGGGGCGGGGCGGGCGGACGGGCGGCTGGCGTAGGCTGTGGCGATGACCACCGAACCCTCAGCCCTGATAGTTGTGGACGTGCAGCCGACCTTCTGCGAGGGCGGCGAACTGGCCGTGGCGGGCGGCAACGCCGTGGCCGAACGCGTGGCCGCCTACGCCGACGCCCACCGGGGCGACTACGCCCTGATTGTGACCACCCAGGATTGGCACATCGACCCAGGCGCGCATTTTTCCGACGCGCCGGACTTCGTGGACACCTGGCCTCCGCACGGCGTGGCGGGCACGCCCAACGCCGAACTGCACCCGGCCCTGGCCGGCTTGGCGGCCGACGTCGCCATCAAGAAAGGCCAGCACGCCGCCGCCTATTCCGGCTTTGAGGGGTCCGATGCCGCCGGGCGGGGTTTGGCCGACATCCTCCGTTCGGCGGGCGTCCAGCGGGTGGACGTGGTCGGTTTGGCCGAGTCGCACTGCGTGGCGGAGACCGCGCTGGACGCCGTCCGGGCCGGGTTCGCCGCGCGCGTCCTGACCGATTTGACCGAACCCGTCTCCCCGGAGCTGGGCGCCGCCGCCCGCGCTCGCCTCGCGGGCGCGGGCGTGGTGCTGACAACCGGCGGAGCGTAGCCGGCGGGCGGGCACAGGCTCCGACGATTGGACATCAGGCCAGGAAAACTGGCATGCTTTTAGACCGCGCGTCTTGCGCGCGTTTGAGGCCCCGTGGCGCAGTTGGTTAGCGCGCCGCCCTGTCACGGCGGAGGTCGCGGGTTCAAGTCCCGTCGGGGTCGCGGACAGTTGCCAGACCGGCCAATGGCCGGTCTGAGCTGCCTTTAGAGGCTCGATAGCTCAGTTGGGAGAGCGTCCGCCTGAAAAGCGGAAGGTCACCGGATCGATGCCGGTTCGAGCCACCAACGCCCGCTCCGTCAGCTCTTGGGGCTGGTGGCGTGGCCGCCGAACTGGTGGCGCAGCGCGGCCACCGCCCGCATGGCGGCGTTGTCGCCGCCCTGGGAGGTTTGACGGGCGTACAGCGCGGCGGCCGTCGCCGGGAGCGGGACGCCCAATTCCAACGCCGCCGCCAGCATCCAACGGGCCTCGCCCGATTCGGCGGCTTTGGGGGCCAGCGACTCCAGGCCCGGGTCTTCCGCGACCGCGCGGGCCAACAAGTCCAGCAACCACGACCGGATGACCGTGCCGGACCGCCACGAACGCACCACCGCGTCCGGATCCGGCACCAGGTCCGAGGCGCGCATCAGGCCGTAGCCCTCGCCCAGGGCCTGCATCATCCCGTATTCAATCCCGTTGTGGACCATCTTGGTGAAGTGGCCGGCGCCGACCGGACCGGCGTGCACCAAGCCGTCGGGCCCTTCCGGGGCCAAGGCCTGAAGCACTGGCGCCAGCCGTTCGTAGGCGGCCGTGGACCCGCCCGCCATCAACGCGTAGCCTTCGGTCAGCCCCCAGACGCCGCCGGAAACCCCCACGTCCATGAACTCGATCCCCCTGGCGGCGAGCGCCTCGGCGTGGGCCTGGTCTTCGGCGAAGGGCGAGTTGCCGCCGTCCACCACCAGGTCCCCGGCCTCCAAGAGGTCGCCCAGTTCGGCGACCGTTTGCGTGGTGGGCGCGCCCGCCGGGACCATCACCCAGACGGTTCTGGGCGGCTCCAAAGCGGCGACGAGTTCCGGCAGCGAGGCGACGTCCCGCGCCGATTCGGGCGAGCGGTCGTAGCCGACCACCTCAATGCCGGCGGCGCGCAGCCGGGCGACCATGTTGCCGCCCATCCGGCCAAGCCCAATCATTCCCAATCGCATGTCCCTGACCTCCATTCCGGCGCCTGACTCGGCGGAAATAGGTACCGTCCCCGTTTCCGGAACCACCCGGCCCGTTGGCTGAGGTCAGGTTTCGGCCTCGTCGGAGACCTCGTCATCGGCGGCGTAGCGGGCGGCGTATTCCGCGTAAGGATCGTCTTCGGAGCCGGCACCCGACCCCCCACTCAACTCGCGCTCAAGCGCGCGGTAGTCGGTGTCCGGGGTGTAGTACTTGAGCTTACGAGCGACCTTGGTTTGCTTTGCCTTTTGACGGCCCCGCCCCATGTACGTGACCCCCTCGTGCTATCTGGTCGGCATGATCGTATGCGCCTACGTTACAAGATTGTGCCCGGCCAGTCGAGCCGAGCCCGCGGGGCGCCCGCAAATCAGGCGTGGTATTCATCTATCAGCAGAACCGTGCCGCCCGCCACGCCTTTGGCGCCGGCCGTCAGGTCGGCCGCTTTGGCGCCCCTGTCCTCCGCTTCCGCCCGCACGTCCGCGAGCAGCGCCACCCGGCCTATTGGCACGGCCTGTTCGCCCAGGTCCGCCAACGCGGCCGAGGCCGCACCGACCGCCGGTTCGGCCACCACCGCGACCATGCCGATCCCCAGATTGAGGCTGGTTTCGAGATCCGGCCAGCCGACATGCCCGGCGTTGTGCAGGACTTGAAAAACCGGCGGCACCGGCCACGACGCCCGCGACACAACCGCGCCCAACTGGGCTGGCAGCACGCGCGACAGGTTGGCGGCCAACCCGCCGCCGGTGACGTGGGAGAGCGCGTGCAGGTCGGAGCCCAGCCGCCGGGCCAGCTCCAACACGGAGCGGGTGTAGAGGCGGGTCGGCTCAAGCAGTTCTTCGCCCAACGTCCGCCCGAATTCCGGAACCTGCCGGTCCCAGGACCAGCCCAGGTCGTCAACCACCGCTCTGACCAGCGAGAACCCGTTGGAATGCAGTCCGGACGAGGCCAGGCCTAGGATCACGTCGCCCTGACCCACCCGGTCTGGCCCCAGCAGCTCGGATTGTTCGACCACGCCCACGGCCGCGCCGGCTATGTCGTATTCCGACGGCATCATCAAGCCGGGGTGTTCGGCCGTCTCGCCGCCGATCAGCGCGGTGCCGGTGGCCTGGCAGGCGGCCGCGATCCCGGCCACCACCGCCGCGATCCGGGCCGGGTCGACCTTGCCCGTGGCGATGTAGTCGGTCATGAACAGCGGCTTGGCGCCGGTCACCACGATGTCGTCCACCACCATGCCGACCAGGTCGAAGCCGACCGTGTGGTGCACGTCCAGCGCCTGGGCGATCGACAGTTTGGTGCCCACCCCGTCGGTCGAGGTGACAAGCACCGGGTGGTCGTAGTCCTTCAGCGCGGAGGCGTCCCACAGGCCGGCGAATCCGCCCAGGGCACCCAGCACCTGAGGTCCCAGCGTCGCTTTGACTGAGGCGCGCATCAGTTCGACGGCGCGGTCGCCCGCGGCCACGTCGACTCCGGCCCGCGCGTAGGCGTTTGCGGTCATTTACGGATGCTCCAATGCTGTGTGGCCGCCACCGGCCAAAGCGGCGCTGGCCAGCCCGTCGGGGCGGCGGTTCGGGTGGTCGGCGGGGGAGTCCAACAGGTACTTGCCCAGCGCCCTCGACTCGGCTGGGACTTCGATGGGGTATTGGCCGGTGAAACAGGCCGTGCACAGACCGTCCGGGCTTTGCCCGGTCGCCTCGACCAGCCCGGCCAGCGAAATGTAGCCCAGCGAGTCGGCCTCGATCGAAGTCCTGATCTCTTCTGTGGCCAGTCCCGCCGCGATCAGTTCCGCCCGCGTGGCGAAGTCGATCCCGTAGAAACAGGGCCACATCACCGGCGGGCTGGAGATGCGCACATGGACCTCGCGGGCGCCCGCCTCGCGCAGCATCCGGACCACCGCCCGCTGGGTGTTGCCCCGCACAATCGAATCGTCCACCACGATCAGGCGCTTGCCCTTGATCACTTCCTTGAGCGGATTGAGCTTGAGCCGAATGCCGAGTTGGCGGATGGTCTGGGAGGGCTGGATGAACGTCCGGCCCACGTACGCGTTCTTGGTCAGGCCTTGGGCGAACTCGATCCGGCTTTCCGCCGCGTAGCCGATCGCCGCCGGCGTCCCCGAGGACGGCACCGGGATCACCAAGTCCGCTTCGACAGGGTGCTCGCGGGCCAGCATCCGTCCCATCTCCAAGCGCGCCGCGTTGACGGACCGGCCCGCCAGTTGGCTGTCCGGCCTGGACAAATACACGTACTCGAACAGGCAGGTGGCGGGCGTAGGCTCCGCGAAGCGGACGGATCTGAGGCCGTTCTCGTCAATCGCCACCAATTCGCCGGGTGCCACCTCGCGGACCACCGAGGCGCCCACAATGTCCAGCGCGGCGGTCTCCGAGGCGACCACCCAGCCGTTTTCCAGCCGCCCCAGCGTCAGCGGCCTGACCCCATGCGGGTCGCGCGCCGCGTAAAGCGTGGTCTCATCCATGAACACCAGCGAAAACGCGCCGCGCACCTCTTTCAGCAACTGGGCGGCGGTCTGCTCCAGCGTGTGGTCCAGGTCCCCCGCCAGCAGTCCGGTCAGCACCGCCGTGTCCGTCGCGGCTTTGGCGGCGCCTTTCGGGTCGCTTTCGGCCAGCCGCCGCGCCAGCCTGAACGTGTTCGTCAGGTTGCCGTTGTGGGCCAGCGCGATGGTCCCGCCGGCGGTTGGCCCCAACGTGGGCTGGGCGTTTTCCCAGTTCGACCCGCCGGTGGTCGAATAGCGGGTGTGCCCCACCGCGATGTGGCCGACCAGCGAGTTCAACGCCGCCTCGTCGAAGACTTGTGAGACCAGGCCCATGTCCTTGTAGACCAGGATTTGGCGCCCGTTGGAGGTGGCGATCCCCGCGGACTCCTGTCCCCGGTGCTGCAGCGCGTAAAGGCCGAAGTAGGTCAGTTTGGCGACTTCCTCGCCCGGCGCCCACACCCCGAACACGCCGCATTCGTCCGCCGGGGCCTTCTCCCCCGGCCACAAGCCAAGCCCCAACCGACCGTCCGCGCGCGCCACCGTCCTATGGTGTCACAAAGCCGGACCGGATTCGCCTTGCGACTCCGTCCGGCCACCCGCCTTTCCCGCACGATGCCGTGGGGAGGGCCCCGGAGCAGCGCCTCCGCCGCCAGCCGCACGGGGAGCCGCCCGCCGTTTCGGCGTTCGGCGGAACACCGCCGGGCGGCCGGTTTGGACTCGCCGGGTCTGGCGGTGGCCGGCCGCCCGAGCGGCGAGTTGAATTGGGTGCACCAGTTTCCTGTTCCAGGGAGGAACATGGCCGCAACTTCGTTCGACCGCTCCGGACGCATTCCCGGCGCCGCCCGCGGTCCGGCCGTCGCCGACCCCCATGGCGGCGGATGGTCGGTCGATTACGCCGGAGTGACGCACCAAGGCCTGTTCCGCTCCAGCCAGCAAGACGCCATCCTCGCGGACGGCGCCGTGGCGGTGGCCGACGGCGCCCGCCTGGGGGGAAGCCCCGCCCTGGGTCCGGACGACCTGTTGGTTCTGGGGGTGATCGACGGCATGGGCGGGCATCTAGGCGGCGCCCACGCCGCCGCGATAGCGGCCACGGAACTGGCCGCCGCCGACCCGTGGCGGCTCCTGGGCGACCCGGCGCTTGAGCTGGAGGGCTTATCCAACCGGATCCTGCGGGCCGGGCGGAGTTGGGGCACGCCGCAGATGGGCTGCGCGGCCGCCCTGCTGGTGATTGGCCCGGCCATCGCGGTCAGCCTGAATGTGGGCGATTGCCGGTCCTATCGTCTGGGCGAGCCTCGCGAGGCCTCAAGCCAAGGCGGCGGCGCTGCGGTCGGCGCCAGGCCCCGCGGCTCCCGCTTGGAGCAGCTCAGCTCCGACGACCGTCTGCCCGGTCCTTTGGCGCACGTCCTCACCCAATGCTTGGGCGGGCCACCCCGCCTGCTGGACGTGCACCAACAACTGGTGGAGCATTCCGGCGCCTCCCCGACCCGGTACCTGATCTGCTCGGATGGCCTGCACGGCGCGCTCGAACCCCCCATTTTGGGCCGGGTCCTGGCCCGCCGCGATCCGCCCGGCGAGACGGTTCAGCGGCTGGCCCGCCTGGCCGAGGCGGTGGCGCAGGACAATTTCTCGATCCTGGTGGCGGACGTCCGGCCCTGACGCCGCCCGCTCAACTGGCCTCTTCGCCGGCCGGTTCGGGCGGGCGTTCGCCCGGAAGGGGCAGCGGCAAGACGCCGGAAAGGTCGGCGCGCAAACCCGAGGCCTGAACGCGGCCGGAGCGAACGGCATCGGACCAGGTCAGGCGACCGACTGCCAGTTCGAGCCAGACCTCGGCGGACGTCTCAACCACGTTGGGGGGCGTGCCGCGGGTGTGCCGGGGCCCCGCGAGGCACTGGACGGCGGCGTACGGCGGGACCCGGACCTCGACCGAGTTGCCCGGAGCGAGCGCCGCCAATTCCTCCAGCGTGAAGCGGACGGCCGCGGCCAAGGCGGCGCGGTCAGTCTGGGGCCCCTCGGCGGCCCAGGTCCCAAGAGCGCTCAAGCCGGCGGCGGTTGGGACGCGGCGGCGGGCGGGCATCTGGTCAATCTACCGCTTTGGACCGCCCGACGGCGGGAACGGCCGCCAACGGCGCTTATCCTTTATCTAAGGAGCAATCGGACCGGGACGCCGGCGGGCCCCAGCGGTTTCCTTAGGGGGAAGGAATCGAATATGTCCAGCCAGGAGCCCCTTCGGGCTTCGCCCGAACCCGCCTCGCGCGCCCCCACCCCAGTGGAACACGCCCTGGCCGCCTGGTTGGCCGATCACCAAGGCGGCGGCGCCGTAATCACCGAAGCCCCGCCGGGCACCCTCTGGTACACCGCCGCCCACATGGCCTTCCTGCGGTGCGCCAGCGCCCGCGGGCGCCGTCCCGTCATCCTGTCCGGAGAGTTCACCGAGTTGTCCGAGCCGATGCGGCAGGCCATCCGCTTCCACCGGGGCGGCTGGGCGGTGATGGGCCGCGCGGGCGGGCTGCGCAATGGGCTGACCGGGCGCCGGATGGGCGCTGTGGCTGAGGCGGCGAACCCGGCCCGCCCCGCCAACCTAGACGAGGTCGACATGGCCCACCTGCGCCCCGCCCGGACGGATCACGCCCAGTTGATGATCTACGCCACTTCCCGCCACTTGGCCTCCACCGCGCCTCTGCCCGGCGAACTGGTCGAGTTGTTGATGGCCGCGCTGGGGGCCGCCTCCGGCGGCGCCGACGCGACGCCGTGGGCCTTTGGGCGGACCGAACCGGCTTTGCGGCCGTGGGACGCGGCCGACCTGGCCCGGTTGCGCCGACGCGACGAAGAGGCCGGGATTGACCTCACCGCCTTCGCGGTGGCGGGCTCGGCGCAAGTGCCCGCCGCCATGACCCTTGTCCTCCAGCGCCGCGCCGAATTTGTCCACGAACACGTCAGCGGCCTGGTCAGTTTGGGCCGGTTGGGCGGACCGGGCCTGGGGCGCAAGCTGGCCGCCGCCGACCAAGTCATGGAGGCCCTGTCGAGCGCCGCGGACATCACTTTCGCGCTGATTATGGCCCGCGCCGGCAATCAGGCGCTGACCACCCCGCCGGTATTGGCGAGCGCGCCCGTGCCGCTGTCCATCCTGCTGGGCGACGGGTTGATCTCCGGCCTGCGGATTGACGCCGGGCGCGCCCTGGCCAGGTTCCAGGCCGCGCCCGCGCTGGGCGGTCGCGGCCTGATGGTGCCGCTCGACGCTGCAGCCAGCGGCCGCCCGCACCTGGCCGAGTTGTTCCAGGCCGTGGGCCTGGACAGGGCGAACCCCCAAATGGGCATTTCACCCCAACAACTGCAAACCCTGCACTACGCGGCCAGCTACTGAGCGGCCGCATCAGCGCCTGGCGTCAGCCGTCGCGGTGGCCGAAGGCGTTCAGGGCCTTGCGGGTGGCCAGAGTTTGCGCGATCGCGGTGGCCGCCGCCACGACTGCGGCGAAGACCGTCACCTGGATGGTGGACACCGCCAAATCGTCCGGGTCTTCGGGCGCGTCCTGACCGCTGACTCCGCGCCAGACCGCCTTGACCAGGTGGCTCGCAATGAATCCGGCCGCGACCGCCGCAAGGCTTGTCGCCAGGCGCTGGGTTAACCTCATGCAGAAAAAGAGTAGTCTGGCTGGCGCAACGACAGGGGAGCCAACCCGGTCCGCCCAGCGGCGGGCCGAGCGGCTGAGAGTGCTCCGGGGAAGTCCCGTGAGCAGACCCTCGAACCTGAACCGGACAATGCCGGCGCAGGAAGTCGGGATTCTCCACCGGCCAGACCGTCTGGCCGGCGCCCTCCTTAGCTACTACGGAGGCATGATGCATCACCTCAAGAACGGGCCCGCCCGCGCTTGGTCCCCCAGACCGCTGGCCGGCGCCTTGGCGCTCGCCACGGCCGCCCTGGCGCTAGCCGCCTGCGGCACCGACAAGCCGAGCGGGACGGATTCACCCGGCGCCGGCAGTCTGGACGCCGACGCGGCGGTGAAAACCGTCACCCTGGTCACCCACGGGAGCTTCAACGTTTCCGAAGACGTGCTGGCGCAGTTCACCGAGCAGACGGGCCTGGAAGTGGAGATCCTGCCCGCCGATGACGCGGGCGCCATGGTCAACCAATTGATCCTGACCAAGGACGCGCCCCTGGGGGACGTGGTCTTCGGGATTGACAACACGTTCGCCTCGCGCGCGATCGCCGAAGGCGTGCTGGAGGAGTACGTCTCCCCGGCCGCCGGCCCGGAGCAGGACAACTACGCCGCTGACCTGCAAGGCCAGCTCACGGCGGTGGACTTCTCCGATGTGTGCCTGAACGCCGACATCCGGGCCGTGCCGGACGGGGCCGCCCTGACCTTCGACGACCTGCTCAAGCCGGAGTTCAAGGATCAACTCGTGATGGAGAACCCTGCCACATCCTCGCCCGGGCTGGCCTTCCTGCTGGCCACCATCGCGGCCAAGGGCGAGGACGGCTACCTGGACTACTGGCGCCAGTTGCGGGACAACGGCCTGAAGGTGGTCTCCGGCTGGAACGAGGCCTACTACGACGAGTTCTCCGGGCCGTCCTCCTCAGGCCAGCGGCCTTTGGCGGTGTCCTACGCCTCTTCGCCGCCTTCCGAGATCCCCGAAGGGGCGGCCGAGCCCGCCACCGCCGCCGCCCTGAACACCTGCTTCCGCCAGGTCGAATACGCCGGGGTCCTGAAGGGCGCCGCGAACCCGGAGGGCGCCCGGCAGGTGGTGGACTTCTTCCTCAGCCCGGCTTTCCAGGCGGACCTGCCCGGCCAGATGTGGGTTTACCCCGTCAAGGCCGACACGCCTTTGCCCGAGGACTGGGCCAAGTGGGCGCCGCTGGCCGCCCAGCCGTGGTCCGTCCCGGCCGAGGACATCGCCGAAGGCCGCGAGCGGTGGCTCGCCGATTTCACAGACCAGATCCTCGGCTAGACCCGCATGATCAGCCGCCCGGCGACCGCCGACCACCCGGCCCAGGACGCAAGCGCCGCGCCCGGGGCACGGTCCGCCTCCGCCAGTGGGGCGGCTGACCGGACCGCCCCGGCGTCCGATGCCGTCGCGCCAGGCCCAGCGCCCCAGGCCCGGTCCGCCCAGCCGGAGACTTGGCAGCCGTGGGCGCGGCGGGCGGGGCTGGCGCTGCTCGGCGCCGTGTCGGCGGCGTTCCTGGCCGTGTTCTTCGTCTGGCCCGCCGCCACGCTGGTCGTCCGGGGGTTTACCGCCTCCGGGGCCTGGGACTGGAGCGGCTTCGCCGAGTTGCTTGGGAAACCCCGTACTTGGCGGTTGATTGGGCGCACGGTTGGCCAGGCGGCGGCCGCGACGGCAGTCTGCGCGGTCGCGGCCGTGCCGATCGCGTCGCTGCTGTACCGGCGGTCGTTTCGCGGGCGGGGGGTCCTGCGCGCGCTGTTGACGGTTCCATTCGCCTTGCCGTCCGTGGTGGTCGGCCTGGCCTTCCGCGCCCTGTTGGGCCAAGGGGGGCCGCTCGGTTTCCTGGGGATTGGCGACGGCTTTGCGGCGGTGTTGCTGGCCCTGGTGTTTTTCAACGTGGGGCTGATGGCCCGGATCGTGGGGACCTTTTGGGCGGGGCTCGACCCCCGTCCGGAAATGGCCGCGCGGGTGCTTGGCGCGGGTCCGTGGCGGGCTCTCGCCACCGTGACGCTGCCCGCGCTCACGCCCGCGCTGGCGGCGGGCGGCTCGTTGGTGTTCCTGTTCTGCGCGACGGCGTTCGCGCCCGTGCTGATCCTGGGTGGCTCCACCTACGCCACCGTCGAAACCGAGATCTACTTGCAGACCGCCCAGTTGCTCAATCTGCGCGCCGCCGCCGTGCTGTCCATTGTCCAGATGGCGGTGGTGGCGGTCGCGCTGTGGTTCGGCGCGGCGGCGCGGCGGCGGCGTGAACGGGCGCTCAAGCTGACGGGCGCCGCCGGCGCGCGCGTCGCCCGTACGCCGCAGGGCCGGACCGGAGCGGGGGCTGGGGGGCGGCCGGACGGCATCGGCGGGCGGGGGCGACGGCGGCGCGGCGGACGCGCGGCGGGGCTGGAACCCGCCCCGCGCTGGGCGGTGGACTGGCCGTCATGGCTGGCTTTGGGGCTGGCGGCGGGCCTGATCGGGTTGCCGCTGGCGAATCTGGTCTACCGGTCGCTGCGCACCAGCGGCGGGTTCGGCTTTGGCAACTATTGGGCGCTGGGCGCCGCGCGGGACGGGCTGCCGTATTCGCTGGCGCAGGCGGCCGGGCGCTCGGTGGTGATCGCCTTGGTGGCGGGGATGATGGCGTTGGCGTTGGGGCTGGCCGTGGCGGTGGTGCTGTCGCGGCGGCCCAGGGCGCGGTGGGCGCGGCGGGCGCAGGAGCTGTTCGACTCGGCGCTGATGGCGCCGCTCGGGGTTTCGGCGGTGACCGTGGGCTTCGGCTTCCTGATCACGTTGAACCGCGCGCCGCTGAATCTGCGGACCTCGTTTTGGCTGATCCCGCTGGCGCAGGCGCTGGTGGCGCTGCCGCTGGTGGTGCGAACCGTCCTGCCCGCCCTCAGAGCGGTCGACCCGCGCCTGCGGCAGGCGGCCGCGGTGCTGGGAGCGCCACCGTGGCGGGTCTTCGCCGGGGTGGACGCGGCCCTGGCCCGGCGGGCGGCGGCGGTCGCGGCGGCCTACGCGTTCGCGGTCTCCGTGGGCGAGTTCGGGGCCACGTCCTTCCTGGCCCGGCCGGACACGACCACTTTGCCGGTGGCCATCTACAAGCTGCTGGGCCGGCCGGGGGCGGACAACCTGGGCTTGGCGCTGGCGGGGGCGGTGGTGCTGGCCCTGATCACAGCGTTGGCGATGGTGTTGGCGGAAACCCGATGGCGGCCGTGGCGGCCGCGCGGGAAGGAGGCGCGCCAATGAATCGGCGTCAGGCCCCGGCGGACCGGGTGAATGCCCCAGGCCCACTGGAGGCGGTCGCGCCCACGGCGGCTGCGGGGCTCGCAGCGGAGGCGGTGACCGTTCGCTATGGCGATGCCGCCGCCGTGGCGGGAGTTGACCTGCGCGTGGGGCCGGGCGAGGTGGTGGCCCTGCTAGGGCCCTCCGGCTGCGGGAAATCGACCCTGTTGCGGGCGATCGCCGGCCTGGAACCGCTGGCCGGGGGCCGGATCCTATGGGACGGCCAGGACCTCGCGGGAGTCCCCGTCCACAAGCGGGCCTTCGGCTTGATGTTCCAGGACGGCCAGTTGTTCCCGCACCTGAGCGTGGGCGCCAACGTGGCCTACGGGCTGAAGATGGCGGGCGTGGGCCGTTCAGAGCGGGCGGCGCGGGCCGCGCACTGGCTCGAGTTGGTCGGACTGGGCGGGTTTGAACACCGCGACGTGGCGACGTTGTCCGGCGGGCAAGCCCAACGGGTCGCTTTGGCGCGGGCGCTGGCGCCAGGCCCGCGCCTGATGCTGCTGGACGAGCCCCTGTCCGCCTTGGACGCCTCCTTCCGCGAGGAACTCGGGGACGCGGTCCGCTCAATTCTGGGCTCGGCCGGCACTCCCGCCCTGTGGGTCACCCACGACCCGGCGGAGGCGGCCGCCGCCGACCGCGTCCTCAACATGTCGGAAGGCCGCCTCAGGGGCTAAAGCGACTGCCAGGCGGGTTTGCCCTTGTAGACGTGCTCGTAATAGGAGGACAGCTGCAGACGGGACGCCGCGGCGCGGTCCAGAAGGATTGTCGCGTGGGGATGGAACTGGATGATCGACGCGGGCCACAGGGCCGAGACGGCGCCCTCCACCATCTGGTGGACCGCCTCCGCCTTGCCGCGCCCCAACGCCATCAGCACCAAGTGCCTGGCCTCCATGATGGTCGCCAAGCCCTGCGTGACCACGTGACGGGGGACCAGCGACTCATCGCCGCCGAAGAAGCGGGCGTTGTCCGCCACCGTCTGCCGGGTCAGGGTCTTGATGCGCGTCCGGGAGGCCAGGGAGGAGCCGGGCTCGTTGAACGCGATGTGCCCGTCCGAACCCACCCCCAGGATCTGCAGGTCCACTCCCCCGGCCTCGCGGATCGCCTGCTCATACGCCCGGCAGGCGGCCATCACGTCCGCGGCGTTGCCGTCCGGTCCCATCACGGCGCCGGGGGCGAAGTCGACCCGCCCGGCGATCTCCCGCTGGATCACGTTCCGGTAGCGTTCCGGATGGTCCGGCGGCAAGCCCACGTATTCGTCCAGCATGAACGCCTTTGCCCGCGCGAACGACACCCGCCCCGCCTCGTAGCGGCGCGCCAACTCGTCGTAAAGGGCCAGCGGCGAAGAGCCCGTTGCCAAACCCAAGACGGCGGCGGGCTTGGCGGCCAAAAGCCGCTCGACGGCATCTGCGGCCAAAACGGCGATCTGCCCGCCGGATTCCAGGATCACAACCTCCATGGCCTCTAGCATTTCACAGCTCAGGCCGCCAAACCTGAGGTCACGGGGCCACGCGCCACACAGCCGGACCGGGAGTCGGGGAACAACAGGCTCGTTGAGGGCCTCGGCGAGGTCCTCGCTTCCGTCCTCCGGGCCCTCCCGCGTCCTACTGGTTCCCCCAGGCCACGCGGCCGTTTCGCTTCAGCGGGTCAGCGCTGCCAGAAGCTCCGCGTCGTGGACGTCGTGGCCGAGTTCGGCCACGAACGCCTTGGCCCTCGCGGCCTGGCCGTCTTCGCCCAGCGCCTCCGCGGCCTGGGCCGTGACCATGGCTGACAGCAGCGCCGCCGCGTCGACCGGTTGCCCGTCGGCCCAGCCCGCTTCCCGCAGCGCCCGGAACGCGAGCGCCTGGCCCAGGAAGGCGTGCGAGTAGGCCGCCACGGGGTCGCCATCCCCGAGGGCCGCCGCGCCCAGCGCCCCCCACGCCCAGCCGGATTCCAGCCAGGCCGCAGCGACAGACTTCAGGTCCGCCCCGGCTTGATACTCGGCGCGGGCGGCCTGATCGGGATGCGACCGCAGGGTCAAAGCGGCGGCGGACTCACGCATGCGGCCAGGTTACGCAACGCCGACCGCTGGCGCCCGTGCCGTGGGCTGGTGTCCCGCCACACGGCATCGGGAACCGCGAAGACGACTTCTAGTAGCTGCCCTTTTGGCCGGCGGAGCCGAGCTGCCGGGCGGCCTCAGCCACGCGGGCGGCCATGCCGGCCTCCCCGGCCTTGCCCCAGGCGCGCGGGTCGTAGGCCTTCTTGTTGCCGACCTCGCCGTCAATCTTGAGCACGCCGTCGTAGTTGGTGAACATGTGGCCGACCACCGGGCGGGTGAAGGCGTACTGGGTGTCCGTGTCGATGTTCATCTTGATGACGCCGAAGCTGACCGCGTCCGCGATCTCCTGTTCGGAGGAGCCGGAGCCGCCGTGGAAGACCAGGTCGAAGGGGCGCTCGCGGCCGAAGGCGCCGCCCACCGCCGCCTGGATCTCGTTCAGGATCTCCGGGCGCAGCTTGACCGCGCCGGGCTTGTAGACGCCGTGGACGTTGCCGAAGGTCAAAGCGGTCAGGTAGCGGCCGTTCTCGCCCAAGCCCAGCGCCTCCACCGTCTTGGTGGCGTCCTCGACCGTGGTGTAGAGCTTCTCGTTGATCTCCGCGGAAACGCCGTCCTCTTCGCCGCCCACAACGCCGATCTCGATCTCCAGGATGGTGTGCGCCTTTTGCGACAGGGCCAGCAGGTCCTTCGCGATCTCCAGGTTCTCATCCAACGGGACGGCCGAGCCGTCCCACATGTGCGACTGGAAGGTCGGGAGCCCGCCCTTCGCCACCTGCTCGGCCTCGATGGCGAGCAGCGGGCGGACCCAGGAGTCGAGGTTCGGCTTGGAGCAGTGGTCGGTGTGCAGCGCGATGGTCACGCCGTAGTTCCCCGCCACCTCGCGGACGTATGCGGCCAGGGCCAGCGAGCCCGCCACGCGGTCCTTGATGGTGGAGCCGGACAGGTATTCCGCGCCGCCCACGGACACTTGCACAATTCCGTCCGACTCGGCCTGAGCGAAGCCTTGGATCGCGGCCGTGGCGGTTTGGGAGCTAGTCACATTGACCGCCGGGTAGGCGAAGCGGTTCTGCTTCGCGCGGTCCAGCATCGCGGCGTAGATCTCTGGTGTTGCAACAGGCATTTCTTTCCTCCAAGACTTCCGTGGACTAACAGACCATCCAATCCTGCCACCTGGCCGGGGACGCGGGCTCCGGCGTTGGGCCCAGTCCCACTGCCGGCGGCGTCAGCGGGGCAGGCCCACGTAGAGGGTGTCGACGTATTCCTGGATGCCCTCCGGGCCGCCTTCGCGGCCCAGACCCGAATGCTTGATCCCGCCAAAAGGCGCGGCCGCGTTTGAGATCGGGCCGGTGTTGACCGCCAGCATGCCCACCTCCAGGTCACGGGCGCAGCGCTGGACCAAAGCCATGTCGCGAGTGTAGACGTACCCGGCCAGGCCCACGTCCACCGAATTGGCCCTGGCCAGGACCTCTTCGACGGTCTCGAAAGACGTCACCGGGGCGACCGGGCCGAAGATCTCGGTGGTCAAGATGGATGCGCCCTCCCCCACGCCCGCCAGCACCGTGGGCGGGTAAAAGTACCCCGCGCCCTCCGGGACCTCGCCGCCAGTCAGCGGCCGGGCGGCGCCGCCCACGGCGGCGTCCACCAAACCGGCGACGGTCAAACGCTGGTCCTTGGAGACCAGCGGGCCCAAACCGACCCCCGGCAACAAGCCGTCGCCCACCCGGATGGCGGCGAACCGCTCCGCCAGGCGCTCCGCGAACTGGTCCGCGACGGACGCGTGCGCGTAGAAGGTGTTGGCGGCGTTGCAGGCCTCGCCGTTGGAACGGGTTTTCGCGGCCACGGCCGCGTCAACCGCGACATCCAAGTCCGCGTCCGCGAAGACTATGAAGGGCGCGCAGCCGCCCAACTCCATGGAGGTGCGCAACACGCCGGGCGCCGCGTCCGCCAACAGGCGCTGGCCAACCGGGGTGGACCCGGTGAAAGACAGTTTGCGGAGCCGGTTGTCCGCCAGGATCGCGGCCGTCGCGCCCGCTCCGCGCGCGGGGACCACATTGACCACGCCCTGGGGGACGCCCGCCTCCTCCAGCACCTTGGCGACCGCCAACGTTGACAAAGGGGTCAGCGAGGCCGGCTTGACCACACAGGTGCAGCCCGCCGCGAGCGCGGGGCCGATCTTGCGGGTCGCCATTGCCAACGGGAAGTTCCACGGCGTGATGAACAGGCACGGCCCGACCGGCCTGGGCACTGTCAAGATGTCGAGGTGGCCCTCCGGCGAGGTCGCCGTCCGGCCGTAGAGCCGCACCGCCTCCTCCGCGTACCAGCGGAAGAATTCGGCGCCGTAGCGGACCTCCCCCAGCGCGTCCGCCAGTGGCTTGCCCATTTCCAGCGTGATCAGGGCGGCGAATTCGCGTTCCCGCAGCGTGATCAGGTCAAACGCCTTTCGGAGCACTTCGCCGCGCTGTCTGGGGGCCGTCGCCGCCCACGCTTTGGCCGCGCCCGCCGCCGCGTCGAGCGCCGCCACGCCCTCCTCTTGGCCCGCCGCCGGAATGGCCGCGATCACCTGGCCGGTCGCCGGGTTTTCCACCAGGATTTCCCCGCCCGATGCCGTGCCCCGCCATTCCCCCCCAACCAGCAGCGCCGCCGGGGCCAGGCCGAGCGCCCGCCCCTTCAGTTCCTCTATCTCCTGGGTCTGGTCAGTTGTCTGCTCTTGTTGGGTCACGAATCCGCCTTCCGGGCCGAGGTTCTTGGCTGCCGACAAGCGTAATCCCGGCGCGCTTCCGCCCGCGCCGCGCGGGCGGAAGCGCCGAGGCCGGCGTTGCCCTGGTTCTGGAGGCGCGCGCTTCCGTCACCGCCCCGCCCGCGCGGGCGGGCTTCCGGCAGCGGGGGGCCGCCGACGAGGCGGCGATCGAGCGCCGCGCGCGCGGGCGGGCCGAACGCGGTGATCGCAGCCGAGGACCGCACTTTGATCGAGCGCCGCGCGCGCGGGCGGGCTTCCGCCAGCCCGTTAGGCTTGGCTCGAAGCCCGCCAAACGAAGGAGCCCTCATGGCGAACAACTCTGAGCCCATCCCAGCCCCGCCCGCCCTGCCGCAGGCGAGGAAGCTTGTCACCGAGATACCGGGGCCGGCGTCCAAAGCCCTGGCCGCGCGGATGAACGCGGCCGTCCCAAGGGCGCTCCAGTCCCCGACGCTGCCGGTGTTCGCGGCGCAGGCCGGCGGCGGCGTCCTGGTGGACGTGGACGGCAACTCGTTGATCGACATGGGCTCCGGCATTGCCGTGACCACAGTGGGCGCCGCCAACCCGGCGGTTGTGCGCGCGGTCCAGGAGCAGGTCGCGCGGTTCACCCACACCTGCTTCATGGTCAGTCCCTATGAGAGCTACGTCGCCTTGGCGGAAAGGCTCGCGGCGCGCTACCCCGGACTGCCCGCCGATTCGGTCCGGGCCGCCTTCTTCAACTCCGGCGCGGAGGCGGTCGAGAACGCGGTCAAGATTGCCCGCGCGGCCACCGGGCGCGAAGCGGTGGTGGCGTTCGACCACGCGTTCCACGGGCGCACCAATCTGACCATGGCCATGACCGCCAAGGCGAAGCCGTACAAGTCCGGGTTCGCCCCCTTCGCACCCGAGGTTTACCGCGTGCCGCCGTCCTACCCGTACCGCGACGGGCTGACCGGGCGGGCGGCCGCCCAGGCGGCCATCGCCCAAATCGAAACCCAAATCGGGGCGGCGAACGTCGCGGCTGTCGTCTTCGAGCCGATCCAAGGCGAAGGCGGGTTCATTGTCCCCGCGCCCGGTTTCATCGAAGACATCGCGGCGTGGAGCCGCGCCAACGGTGTCATCTTCGTGGCTGACGAGATCCAATCCGGAATTGCCCGCACCGGCAACTTTTTCGCCATAGAGCACAGCGGGATCACCCCGGATCTGATCGCGGTCGCCAAGGGAATTGGCGGCGGCATGCCGCTGTCCGGAGTGGTCGGCAAAGCGGAGGTCATGGACGCCGCCGGGCCAGGCGGGATAGGCGGCACCTATGGCGGCAACCCAGCCGCCACGGCGGCGGCGCTGGCGGTGCTGGACGTGATCGAACGGGACGGGCTGGTGCGTCAGGCGCGGGTGATCGGCGAAGTGCTCCGGACTCGGCTGGAAGCGATCCAAGAGTGGGACCCGCGTGTCGGCGAGGTTCGGGGGCGCGGCGCCATGATGGCGATCGAACTGGTTGACCCCGCGACCAAAGCCCCTGCGGCTGCGCTGGCCAAAGCGGTGGCCGCGCGTTGCATCGCGGCGGGAGTGGTGACTTTGACCTGCGGCACCTACGGCAACGTGATCCGCTTCCTGCCGCCGCTGACCATCAGCGGCGAACTGCTGACGGACGCCATGGACGTGCTCGCCGAGGCGCTGCGCGCCGCCTGACCGGACCGTGCGCCCCACGCCGTGGGCAAAGGAACTCCAGTTGAGCCTCCTTTTGCATAGAATGCCATTTGGTTACGCATTCGTTACATCACCGTGGTTGACTGACCCGACCTTCGCGTCTGGCGCGGCGCGCGCCAGCGTCAGTTCGACCCGCGAACCGAAAGGACCCACGCATGTCACTGCCAGTCTTACAGAACTACATTGACGGTGAATTGCGCCCCTCCCACGGCGCCGGCACCAGCGAAGTGGTGAACCCGGCCACCGAGGAAGTGGTCGCGCTCGCGCCGCTGTCAGACCTGGCGGACGTCGAAGCGGCCGTCCAAGCCGCCGCGCGCGCCTTCAAGACCTGGGGCAAGACCACACCTGCGGAGCGCCAAACACTGATGAACAAGTTGGCGGACGCCATTGAGCTACGCTCCGAAGACCTGGTCCAAGCGCAAGTCAGGAACACGGGCCAACCGCTCGCCTCCATCCGCGCCGACGAGGTCGCGGTGGCGGTGGACCACCTCCGGTTCTTCGCGGGCGCCGCCCGCGTCCTAGAGGGAATTGGCGCCGGCGAATACGCCGAAGGACTGACCTCCTACGTCAGACGGGAACCGCTGGGCGTGGTCGCGCAGATCACCCCCTGGAACTACCCGCTGTTCATGGCGATCTGGAAGATCGCGCCCGCGCTCGCCGCCGGCGACACGATTGTGCTCAAACCCGCCCCGTCCACACCCGAGTCGACCCTGCTGCTGGCCCAAATCGCGGGCGAAATCCTCCCCAAGGGAGTGTTCAACGTCATCTTGGGCGGCAACGAGACGGGCGAAGCCCTGGTGGCGCACCCCATCCCGGCGCTCGTGTCCTTGACCGGCTCAACGCGGGCTGGGCGGGCGGTGGCGCGGACGGCATCGGACACTTTGAAGCGCTGCCACCTGGAACTTGGCGGCAAAGCGCCGGTCGTGGTCTTCGCGGACGCGGACCTCGACGCGGCGGCGGAGGGGATCGCTGCGGCGGGCTTCTTCAACGCTGGCCAGGACTGCACGGCGGCGTGCCGGGTGCTGGTGGAGGCCAAGGCGGCCGAGGCGTTCACCGCCAAACTGGTCGAGCAGGCGAAGGCCACCCGGACCGGCGGCCCCGAGGACCCGGACGCGGCCTACGGACCGCTCAACAACGCCGTCCACTTCGCCAAAGTCCTGGGCTTCCTGGAGGCGCTGCCCGCCCATGTGCAGGTGCCCGTTGGCGGCAAACGACAAGGCGACCGCGGGTACTTCATCGAGCCGACGGTCATCACCGGGGTCCGCCAAGACGACGCGGTGATCCAACAGGAAGTCTTCGGCCCCGTCATCACAGTGCAAACCTTCGACGATGCCGACCACGCGCTCGCGCTCGCCAACGACGTGGAGTACGGGCTCGCGTCCAGCGTTTGGACCGCGTCCCATTCGACCGCATTGCGGTTCACCCGCGAATTGGACTTCGGCACCGTTTGGGTGAACACGCACATTCCACTGGCGGCCGAATTCCCCCACGGCGGCTTTGGATCCTCCGGCTACGGCAAGGACCTCAGCCACTACGCCCTGGAGGAGTACACCCGCGTCAAGCACGTCATGTCAGCCCACTAACCGCGTTTAGCCCCTGATCACCTTTAAGGAGCTGTTTCAATGAGCGAAAAAACCAAAGAGCGCGAGCTGTCGCATAAGGGACTCGCCAAGGGGTCAATTGGCCTTGTCGGAGCCGTCGCGATCGGCATTTCCTGTATAGCGCCGGACTACACGCTGACCGCCACGCTGGGCGGCGCGGCCGACGCGGTGCAAACATGGGTCCCCTCGATTGTGTGGCTCGGCTTGGTGCCCATGCTTTTTGTGGCGCTCGGCTACCGGGAGCTAAACCGGTCCATTCCCGACTCGGGCACGTCGTTCACCTGGGGCGCGCGGGCTTTGGGGCCGCGCTTCGGCTGGCTGACCGGGTGGGGGCTGATCGCGTCCACCATTGTGGTGCTCGCCTCGTTGGCGCAGATCGCGGCGGTGTTCCTGTACGAGACCATCGACTGGGTAATCCGCCTGTTGGGCGACGACTCATGGAACGCGCTCTCCTCGCTCAACACCGACAACGTGGCGTTCAACGTTGTGTCCGTCGTTCTGCTGACCGTGGGCGCCACATGGTTCGTCTACCACGACATCCAAATCACCGCGCGGTTCCAATACATCATGGTGGCTTTCCAGTTGGTGGCGGTGTTCATCTTCGGCGTGATCGCGATTGTGAAGCACAACAACGGCACCGCCTCGACCGCCGGGCTGGATTTCTCAATGGATTGGCTCAACCCGTTGAGCATTCTGCGGGCTGACGGCTTTGGCATGAGCGCGCTGATCAGCGGCCTGACCGTGGCGGTCTTCATTTATTGGGGCTGGGACGTGGTGCTCACCATGACCGAGGAAACCAAAGACCCGCAGAAAACCCCGGGGCGCGCGGCGGCCTGGACCATTGTGCTGATCACCATTTACTACCTGTTCATCTCGATCGCGACGATCATCTTCGCCGGCGTCGGCAAAGGCGAGCTGGGGCTGCGGGGCGAGGCCATCCAGCAAGGCGAGAACGTGTTCGCCGTCCTGGCCGTGCCCGTGATGGGCCAAGGCCTGGCGATTCTGGTGTTCCTGGCCATCTTGTCCTCCTCGCTCGCCTCCTTGGAGTCCACATTCGTGTCGCCCGCGCGCACCATGCTCGCCATGGGGCATTACGGCGGGCTGGGACCCAAGTTCGCCAAGACCTCGCGGTTCGCCACCCCCGGCACCGCCACCATCGTGGCGGGCGCCGTCGCCGCCGGCTACTACGCCGTTATGCGGCCCCTCAGCGACAACGTGCTGACCGACACCATGTACACCACCGCGATTTTCATCTGCTTCTACTACGGGCTGACCTCTTTCGCGGCCGTCTGGTATTTCCGGCGGCAATGGTTCGCCTCGCTCCGGAACTTCTGGTTCCAGTTGTTCTTCCCGCTGGTGGGCGGCCTGTTCCTGGCGTTCATGTTTGTGCACGAGTTGATCGCGTCCCTGGACCCGGAGTACGGCACCGGTTCCAGCCTGTCGTTCACCCTGAGACTCTTCTCCATCCGGTGGCACGCGGACATCGGGCTGGTGTTCATCCTGTCCGTGCTCATCCTTGTGCTGGGCGTGGGCTTCATGATCTACAACCAGACCAAGCGGCCGGAGTTCTTCCGGCGCGCGACCACCTCGATCCCCGTCGGCGCGGCCGAGGGCAACGGTTTGGACCCGCACTTCCACGCCCTGACCGACGCGGAGGTGGAGAACGCCGAAGCGGGCGAGGACTTCTCCCTGCGCCACGACGCCGCGTCGCCAACTGCCTCCGAAGACCCCGCCGAGGTCGCCGCCGCTCCCCCGGAATAGGCGTCTTGCCCGGGGTTGGGCGGCTTTGTCCGGCGGGTCGGGGAACTCCGGCCAAACCCGGTCCACGTCCTGGTGCCCCAGTCGTCGGGTCGTGGCCCACGCCGTGCCAGCATTCAGGTTCACCGACCAGTCAATCCGCTGACGTCTTGGCGGACAGCCACCGGGATCGTTGTGGCCCACCCCACCTACTGTTGGTCGCAGACGGCGCTGTCGCTCATCGGGCCGGAACCGTGGAACCGGGACCGCCAGCTCTGCCCCTCCCCGCGCGGGTTGTTCCTTGGCGGCCCCAAGCGGGGCTTCCTCCTCGCGGTCCAGTTGGGCGACGGGCCATGCGCCGGAAGCGTCCTCGGATTGCCGCTGACCGATTCGACGCCGGCCTGGCCGCACCGAGGATGTGGGGAGCCGCGCAAGTTCGAAGGGTCTACCAGCATGTGCGGCCCAAAACGGATTCCTTCACCGAGGCCCAGACCAGGCTGTTGGTGTGGGACGCGGGATTCCCCGTGCCACAGGTCAGCTTTGGGGTCTTGGCCCAGGGGCAGCGTCGCTTCCTTGACCTCGCCTGGGTTGACCGCCAAACCGCCTTGGAGAACCAGGGCGGCCAACATTTCACGGATCCTGAGCAAGCCCGCGAAGACCTTCGCCGCCGCCGCGCGCCACAGGCCGAAGGCTGGACGATCATCGAAGCGACCCACGACGACTTCCTCAATCCCATGCCCTTTATCACCCGCATCAGTCAAGCTCTCGGTTGACACTCGGGGCGACCTAGGCCAGGGGCGTCCGCGCAGGTCGGCGGGCTGCTGGTCGTACCGTCCGCCGGGTCGGGCCGCGTAAGGGGCCCTGTCCGGAACTCCCCAAAGCAAACCGAAAACCGCCGCTTCGGGGAGAAACGGACAACCCCCGCCGACGCCGCCAACCCGCCACACGGCATCGTCCCAGGTCACAGGACCGGCCCGGTCGGGCCGCGTACGGGAACCTGTCCGGAACTCCCCGAAGCAAGCCGAAAACTGCCCGGTCCCGCAGCCGTTTCAGGTCAATCCGGACCAGGCCGCGACTGGGCCGGAGGCCCGGCGGTGCCCAAGCCGGGGCGAGCGTGGCGGAGGGGAGAGGGGGGGTTTGGGGGGACGGCATCGGGCATCAGGCGGAACTACCGGGCCGTCGCCGCGCGGGCGCAACGCCCCGAACCGGTGGGCGCTGGTCCAGGCGAACTACGGGACCGTCGCCGCGCGGGCGCAACCCCTTGTCTGACCCGCTGGGATGAGGTCGATCACGCAGACGGGGGCGTGGTGCGAATCGTGCACCACGACGTCGGTGAGCGGGACCCGGCCGGTGTTCTCCACCCCGTACGTGAACCAGACGGCGGCGCCGGAGACCAGGTGGGCGGGGTCTTCGAGCTCGTGGGCGCCCGACTCGACGATGGTGTTGTAGTCGGTGGCCCCGGCCGGGACGTCGACCCAGGCCCGCAAGGCGACCGCCATCTTGGGCTCGCAGGCGCCCCTGTCGGGGTTGGTGATTGTGCGGGAATACTGCGACGACTCCGGCTGGGAGGTGTTGTCCCGGCCATGGGTTTGGACGCGGAGGTAGCCATCGGCGGGCGGTTCCTCCGGCACGGTGAAGGTGCCAGCGGCGCTTAGGCCGGTGACGCTGCCGAGGTACTTCTCCGCCGTCCTCAGGCTTGTCCAGTAGAAGTCGATTGTGACCGGGGTGGCCGGTTTGGTGGTCGAGGCGAGGGTGACCGTCAACTCGCATTCGGCCGACCAGGCGGCGGCTGTCGGATACCAGGTCGGGATGTTGCGGTTGGAGTCGTCGTTGTTGAACATCACGGTGGTCGCCTGGGTCTCCTCCTCGGCCGTGTTCGGGTACCTCGACTCGGTGGCGACCCCGAAGATGTTGCCCCGCACCGTGGCAAGGCCCGCCTGACGCAGCGCGATGGTCGCTACCGCGTAACCGTTGAACTCATTGCCCTCCACGAAAAGGTTGGACGCGGTGGTGGAGGAGGCGGTCTCGTCCGAGTCCCAGTAGAGCGCGTACCCCTGGCGGGCACCGGTTGCGACGTTGCCGGAATTGTCGAAGGTGTTGCCGTTGATGGTGTTCTTGCCCGCAATGCTGTCATTGGTCGGGAGGAGGATTGTGGCGTTGGCGGCTCCCAGGCCCGCGTGGATGTTGGTGAACTCGTTGTCGAGGATGCTCAAGGAGGAGATGTCGGCGTTCTCGAAGCGGAACACGTTCGAGGCGAAATCGGAGAACTTGTTGTCGTGGATCGACGAATCCTTCAGGTGGGCGTAAATCGAAGAGGTCGCGAAAGCGTTGCCCGGCATGGCGGTGAACCTGTTGTGGCGAAAGTCCAGGTTGGACACGGTCGCTATTCCGTCCATAAGGACAGCCGCGCCCGCCACGCCGGAGAAGGCGTTGTGGCGGATCGTCGGGGCCGTCACGACTGACGAGCCGCGCGGATGGATGCCGGACGCTTTCAGGTTGGAGAAGGTGTTGCAGCGCATGACCAGTCCTGAAACGCTCGACCCGTACAGGGACAGGGCGTCCCCCGCCAGGTCGGCGAACTCGCTGTTCTTGACGGTAAGACCCGAGATGGGGGAACTGTACGCATACCAGGCGTCGTCCTTCGTGCCGATGAAATGGACGTTGTCCAAGGCGACGCCTGTCAGGTCGGAGTTGTACACGTGGATGGCTTGCTTGCCGGAGTTGACGAAGTAGGTGTCTTGGATCGTGAGGCCGTTGACGATGATTCCCTGCGAGAACGTGATTCCACGGGTGGCGCAGCCGCCGGCGCCTGAATCGGAGCACGCGGTGGACGAGCCGTCAGGCGTGTCGTCGATCGTGACGCCGGAGATGGTGAGGTTGTTGATCACTTTCTCCGACTGCCATGAGATTTTGGAGATTGAAATCGCGCCGTCGTAGCTCGCGGTCTCCTTGTCGATCCGCCCGATCTTGTAGTTGCGAATCGTCACGTTGTCCGCGCCCGCCATGATGAGCGCGAACCGCTTGCAGCGGTTGTTCGCCTTTTGGATGGAACTGCCGCCTTCCAACACCGAGCCGTCCGACTTCGGCGAGAACACGATCGCGGTGGCGCCGGAGAAGACGTTCGTGAAGTTGAGCAGTTGGACGCCTGGCGCGTCCACCCAGAAGGCCGTTCCGGAGAGGGTGTTGCCAGCCTGGACGTGGAGCCGGTTGCCCAGGTCGATGGTCATTGTCCGTTTGATGTGATAGTAGGCGCCAATGTCGACGCCCGTGGGCGGGCTGGTCGTCATCCATGACAATTCGGCGGTGGGCGCGGTCACCCACGCGTCCGTTATGTTGTTCGCGACCTCGATCCGGACCTCGACGCCGTCCCCGGCCGCGTTGCCCAGTTCGATCGCCTTGCGCAGACTGCACACCTCGCCGTTCGCGGCGGGGCTTGAACAAGAGGAGGAGGCGCCCGTGGGGTTGTAGTCGGCCGTGTTCACTTGGTAGGTGACCACTGTCGCCGCCGATGCCGTCTGCCCGCCCATCGGTCCGCTGGCCAGTCCCAGCCCGATCGCCAAGGCCAGGACGGCGGCTACTGCGACTCGTCGAGTATTGAGATGGTTGAAGCTCTGGGTTGCTTCCATGCCCACGTAACGCTGCCGGCGGAACGGATATTCCGGTTTTGGGCCTATTGTGCAATAGCCGTATTGCTAAAAGACCGCTGCGGAGCGAGGCCGTTGGGGGGTGGCGCTGCTGGGTGGCGCTACTGGATGGCGCTACTGGATGAGGTGGCTGCGGGCGCAACCGGCCCATCCGCGCGCCGGTATGGACGGAATCACGCATACCGGATCCTGCCCCTGCCCGGAGTCGCGCACCTCCACGTCTTCCAGGCGCACGCCGCTTGGATTGCGGACCGTGTACGTGAACCAGACGACAGTGCCGGAAACCAGGTGCGCGTGATTATGCAGTTCTTCGGCCGAGGACGCCAAGATGGCGTCATGGCTGGTGGCCGAGGGCGGCACGTCGCGCCAGGCCCGCAAGTCGATCTCCACGCTGGGGGGACAGTTGATCGAAGAAACGTTGGTCACGGTTCGCGAATACTGGGAGGACTCGGGCTGGTTGCCCGAACCCTGGGTCTGGAGGCGGATATAACC
>JAITFE010000029.1 GCA_031281585.1 Bifidobacteriaceae bacterium
GAACCAGGTGGACCTCAGGGTCCGAGTGGCGGGGATACCGTTGCCCTTGTACAACCGCACCCGAACTGAAGCTAACGGGTGTGAAACCAGCCCATTGACCGGAGCTGCCCTCCGGCGTCGACACCAACCAGCGGTGGGCCACGCCACAGCCCGGGCCTGGCGGCGCGGCTGGGGGCATCGCTCGCGAAACGTCCCCCCACGCCAAACGCCGCCTGGAAACACCCCAGAACCCAACCGAAGTCAGGACCGGGTGACCGCCGCGCTACCTTGGGACGCTCGCGGCGATCCTCTCCATGGGAAGAAACAGCGTCGCGGGGGCGACTGCCGAGGCCACAAAGCCGAAACTCGTGTAGAAGCCCGCGGCATCGGCGCTGGCGGCGTGGACCAACAACGCGCGCACGCCAACCACCGTGGCCGCCCGCGCGCTGCGCGCCAGAGCGTCCCGGAGAAGCTGCGAACCCAAGCCCCGTCCCTGGTGTTCAACGTCAACGGCGAGGCGGCCCAGGAGTATGACCGGGATAGGGTCCGGCGAATTGCGCCGGAGTGCTCCCGGCGCCGTGCTCCTTGCCACGTTGGACGCCGACAAAGAGTAGAAGCCCACCACGCGCCCATGGGCGGTGGTGGCATAGGTGCGCGCGAAACCCGCCGCTTGATTCGAACGGGCGCGCGTCGCGAGCCATCTGTCCAAGCTGGGCTCGCCGCAGCGGAATCCGACCAGGTTGTCCTCGGGCGCCAACAGGCGCGGTTGCGTGTACGCCAATGTCTACTCAAAGAGCGAGGGCCGGGCGAACAACTCCGCCAGTTCCGGCACGGGCGCCGGGGGGGCTTCCAAAGCGGCGGTGAATTCGGCCCACGCGTCCGCCCCCACTTCGAACCGCGGTTGGTTGGAAAGCACCTCCTCGGCACGATCGGTGATCGCGGCGACGGAGAACTCGGTCAGCGTGTCGCCGCTCACTAGGGCTGCTCGCTCGATGGTCGACTTCTCACGCCCGGTCAACCGAAGCGCCAGACGCTGGTCCTTGGTGACGGTAGACATGGACCTATTGTACGCCGAAATGGGACACAGACGGCTGCCCGGTGTTTGCGGGCAGCCGACCGACCGGGTATTGAGCCGGGCGGTCAGAGGCACGCCGGAATCCGTGTAACAGTAAAGGGGTGGTGTTTGCGAGAAGGCGTGTGCTCGGTGTCCTGGTTGTCTTGGCTCTGACGGGGGGCGGCGCGGCCGCTTGCACCGGCGACGACGGGCCGCCGCCTCCCCCGGCCGTCGAGAAGCCCGCAGCCGAGTTGGCCGAGGCGCTGGCCAGCGGCGACTTCTCCCAGGCCGCGTTGCGGGGCGTCAGCGCCGCGCAGGCGGGCGAGGTCTGGGAGCGGGTGACCTCCGGGCTCAGTCCGCTCCAAGCCGACTACGAGGTGGTTTCAGCGCAGGTCGACCCGGCGCAGGAGGGCGAAGCCTCCCCGCCGCCGCCCACCGCGACCGCCCGGTTCCAGGCCTCGTGGCGAAGCCCCGGCCAGGAGGAGCCGGTCTGGCAATACGAGACCACGGCCAGGTTCGAACTGGTCGGCGACGCCTGGCAGGCCGACTGGGATCCCGCCCTGATCGAGGAGCACGTCGGCATGGGCGACCAGTTGGTGGCGAAGTTCACCAACGCGAAGCGCGGCGACATCGTAACCGCCGCCGGCGAACCCATTGTGACCGAGCGCCCCGTGGTCAACGTCGGCATCAACAAGCCGGACGCGACCGGGGACCTGGCCGCCCAGGCCCGCAAGCTCGCCGAGCGGTTGGGGGCGGACCCGGACGCCTACGCCGCCCGCGTGGAGGCGTCCGGCCCGCAGGCGTTCGTGTCCGCGTTGACGATCCGCGCCGAGGACCTCCCGGACTACGACCTCTCAGGCTTCGGGCCCGAGTTGTACCAGCAAGAGACCACCCTGCCGCTCGCCCCCACCCGCGAGTTCGCGCGCCAACTGCTGGGCACGGTGGGCGAGGCCACAGCCGAGGTGATCGAGAACAGCGACGGCCAGATCGCGGCCGGGGATCTGGTCGGTTTGAGCGGCCTGCAGCAGGCCTATGACCAGCACTTACGCGGTGAGCGCGGTCTGGAGATCACTTTGGCTGGGGAGGCCGAGGAGACCGTCTTGGCCAGCGTTCCGCCCACAGCCGGCGCGAACCTCGCGTTGACATTGGACCCGGCTTTGCAACAGGCCGCCGATGCCGCCTTGGCCGGCGTTGAGGGTGCCGCCGCCTTGGTCGCCGTCAAGCCCTCCACCGGCGAAGTCCTGGCCCTGGCCTCCGGCCCGGGCGGGGGCGGGTACTCCACCGCCAACTTGGGCCTCTACCCTCCCGGATCGACGTTCAAGGTGGTCACCACACTGGCCCTGCTGCGGGCCGGGGTCACGCCGGACACGCCGGTGGCGTGCCCGTCCACCGTCACCGTGGACGGCCGGGTCTTCGCCAACTACTCCGACTATCCGTCTTCCGCGACCGGCCAGATTCCGCTGCGAACCGCCGTGGCGCAGTCCTGCAACACGGCATTCATAGGCCAGGCCGGCACGGTCAGCCTTCAGTTATTGGCCGATGCCGCCCGCGACCTCGGCGTGACCGGCCCGTTCGCGCTCGGAGTCGACTCCCCCGCCGGGAGCGTGCCGTTGGACGGCGGCAAGACCGAGCAGGCGGCGGCGTTGATCGGCCAAGGCAAGGTCCAGGTCACGCCGTTGGCGATGGCGGTCGCGGCGGCCTCGATCGGCGCCGGCCACCGGGTCATCCCATCCCTGGTGGTGGACCCGCCGGTGACGAGCGCCGAGACGCCGGGCGGCGAGGGGATAAACGCGGCCGAGGCGGACGACATAGGCCAGATGATGCGGGGCGTGGTCACCGAAGGCAGCGGCAGTCTGCTCGCCTCGCTGGGCGGCGAAGTCCGCGCCAAGACCGGCACCGCCGAATTTGGGACCGGCACTCCCCCGCCCACGCACGCGTGGATGATCGCCATCGACGGCGATTTGGCGGTGGCCGTGTTCGTGGAGCAGGGCGCCTCCGGCGCCAAGACCGCCGGGCCGATCGTCAAGCAGTTCCTGACCGCCGCGCGTTAGCGGGCAGGCCCGATGTCCGGGCGGATCTTCAGAGCCCGGCCCGCCACCCGGGTTTTCGCCAGGTGGCGCATGGTGTCTCGGGAGATCGGCGCGCCGATCTCCACCAGGGAGAAGTTCTTGAACATCTCGATCCGGCCCAGATCAGCGCCATTGAGCGTGGTCTCGCCGGTGATCGCGCCCACAATGGCGCCAGGCGCGGCTCCATGGCCGTGGCCTACGCCGATCCAATAACGTTGCGCGTCGCGCCGCCCCTCGGGCCGACGGCTATATTCGCCGTCCCGGCCCCGGTCGGCGTCGCGCGAATCGCGCCCGCGCGCGCGGTCCCGCCCTCGCCCTTGGGCGCCGCGGTGCTGGTCACGGTCCCCACGGTCGCGTGAGCGCAACTGCGCCAAAGCCGTGTCGAGTTCGCGGTCGTCGGCGCTGGTGGCCGACACGGCGGCATCGTCCACCGACAACGCGGCCAGCGCGGCGGCCAAGGCGACGGGGTCCGCCCCGCCCTCCAGCGCCTCGGTGACCGCGCGGTGGGCGATCTCGAGGCGGCCGGCGGCGATCCGCTCGGGAACGCGGCTGAGCAGGGCGGCGTACTTGTGCTCCGCGACCTGCGCGGCGGTCGGAATGGGGTGCTCGGTGAGCGGGCCGCCGGCGATCCGCTCGATGGAGCGGAGGCGACCGCGTTCGGCGGGGGTGACGAAGGAGAAGGCGATCCCGGCGCGGCCGGCGCGGCCCGTGCGGCCAATCCGGTGGACGTAGCTTTCGCCCTCGCGCGGCAAATCGAAGTTCACCACCAGGCCGATCCGGTCCACGTCCAGGCCGCGGGCGGCCACGTCGGTGGCCACCAAAACGTCAAGAGCCCCGTTTCGGAGCCGTTCCACGATCCGCTCGCGTTCCCGCTGGGTGACGTCGCCGGAGATGCCGGCGGCGTTGATTCCCCGCTGAATCAGTTCCTGGCCGATCTCTTCCGCGTCGGCCCGGGTGCGCACGAACACGATCGCGGCGTCGGCCGCCGAGACCGCCAAAATCCTGGTCAGCGCCTCGACCTTGTGGCGGAAGGGCACCACCGCGTAGCGCTGGTCCACGCCCGCCGCGGCGGCCGGGCCGCTCGCGCCGAAGACTTGCAGGGGGTTGGAGAGGTGGCGTTCGGCCGTCGCCCGGATCGCGGGCGGCATGGTCGCGGAGAACAGCGCCGTCTGGCGCTCCTCCGGGGCCTGGGACAGGATCGTCTCAACCTCTTCGGCGAAGCCCATGCGGAGCATCTCGTCGCCCTCGTCTAGGACCAAGAAACGCAGGTCCTCAAGCGTGAAGGTGCCGCGTTCCAGGTGGTCTATCACGCGTCCGGGCGTCCCCACCACGATGTGCGCCCCGGCCTCCAGAGCCCGCTTTTGCGGTGGATAGGGGGCGCCGCCGTAGACTGCGGCGACGCGCACGCCCCGGCTGGTTTGCGCCAAGTCCTCGATGGCGCCCGCGACTTGCAGGGCCAACTCCCGCGTGGGGGCCAGCACCAGCGCCTGGGTCCGGCTGAGCGAGCGGTCAATCCCGTCCAGCAGCGGCAGCCCGAAGGCGGCCGTCTTGCCCGTCCCCGTCTGGGCCACCCCCACAATGTCGCGGCCCGCCAGCAACGGGGGAATCGCGGCGGTCTGGATCTCGGTGGGCTCGTCAAAGCCCAGGCGCCGTGTCACGTCGAGAAGATGCGGCGGCAGGCCGAGGCCGGCGAAGCCGCCGGCCTCCAAACGGTCCAGCGCGGGCGCAGGGCGATCAAAAGTCATCGTCATTGGGTTGGTTCACACCATTTCACTGTTCGAGGAGCACGGTCCCGCCGCCAGGTTGGCGACGGCCCCGAGCGACCCGAACACTTGAGTGAAGCCGACCGCCTGGCCGGCACGCTCGAAAATCCAAGGGATCGCGAAGGCTCCTAAAAGACCTAAGGACTATACCCCATGGTCAAGGGCGGGCGCATGCGCAGGCGGACCCAAAGCCGGCAATCGGGTGAGAGGCCGGCCTTCGAAGTGGCCGGCTATGAAGGCCAGCACCCGTGGCCACACGTCCGCGCGGGCGCGGGCGATCGCGGTGGGCTCGCCTCCCAGGTGCACCGCGTGCCCAGACGTTTGCGCGTCATTGTGGATCACGCCGGTCGCGGGGCCGTTGGCCGGGCCAAGGGAGTGGCCTGCCCGTTCGTAGGACCAGTGCCACACCGGATGGCCAAAATCTTTGCGCCTGAACCGGTCAACCGCCCAATCGGCGTAGAACGCGGACGGCCACAAGGCGTCATCCCGCCCCGAGACCAACGCCACCGGGCCGGCGGTCTTTTCGACCGCGATCTCGGCCGCGGCATCCTGGTCGTTCCCAAAAGCCTTGGCCGCTCCGGCCAATCCCACCAACGACAAGACCGGAACTCCGTCCCGGTGCGGCGCGCCCTCGCGTCTGGCGGCGTCCTCGGGGGCGGCGGGGCGGGCCCGGCTCGGCAGCGGTTCGCCCCGCCATGTCCAGGCCGGCTTCGGTTCCAAACCACTCCCGACCTTCGCGAAACCGCCGTTGACATAGTTCGACGGCACCCAGGAGACCACCGCGGTGACGGTCTCGGGGAACCAGGCGCCAAGTAGCAAGGACAGTTCGCCGCCCCGTGAGGGCCCGGATGCGATCAGCTTGGACGTGTCGAGTCGCGGATGAGCCGCCGCCCAGGCGAAGGCTTTGCCAAAGTACTCGAGGGGGATTTCCTCCAGCGTCTCCGGCAACAGGTCGCCGAATCGGAAGTAGCCAAGGGCCAGCGCGGCGAAGCCATGCGAGGCGTAGAGGGCCGCTTGCGGCTCCGGCACGCCTCCGTCCGATCCGGGCACCACCACGATCAGGTGATGCGGCCCGACCCCCGGCGGCAGGAACAGCGTTCCCACCAAGCCGTCGTCGCGGACCTCTTCCCGAATGACGCCCGCCGCCACCGGCTCACGCGTCACCGCGGCAGCGGCCACCTCCTGGCCGTCAACCAGGGCGCGGAAGTGGATCTCGTAGGCTCTGAGGTCGTTCTCTATGAAGCGGGCCGACCGTTGACGGCTGGGCGAGCCGGGTGCCAACGCCAACGACCAAACCAGGCCGTTCGGGTCTGCGACCAGATAGCTCCCCTCAATCGGAACGGCTTGCGCTAGGTCGATCTTGCCCGTGTCGTCGGCCAGGAAATACGCCCCCGACTCCCATCTCGACCCGTCGACCGCGTCAACCCGCGCTTCGATGAGGACCAGGGCCCGCGGGTCTAGGCCGGTGATTGTGATTTGGGTGTCGGAGTCGATCAGCGCCCGCTCAGGATTTGCCGTCAAGTGTGCCGCCATCGTCATTGTTCCTTCCAAGTGTCGTAGAACGAGTCGGTGTAGCCGACGGCGTCAAACTTCCAGCCGTGGACCTCGGGGATTGCCCCCACAATCTTGCGCGGAACGTAGATCGGCACCGCGTACGCTTCTTCGGCGATCACCGCCTGTGCCTGACGCGACGCCTCGACCCGAGCCGCCGAGTCGGCCGAGGTGCGGATGACCTCGTAAAGCTCGTCGATTTTGGCGTCAGAGACCAAACCGTAGTTGATCCCGTCGGCCAGTTTGCGGGCGTCGGAGCGTGACGCGAGGATCCCGATCCCCGTGCCCGGGTCGGCGAAGCCGCGGGAGGCGTCCGCCAGGTTGTGCTCGTTTTTCGCGAGGGCGGCAGAATGCGCCGCCGTGTCGAACGGGTGGCGTTCGACCTCCCAGCCGACCTGGTTCAAAGCCGCCGCGATGGCTTCGCCAAGCACGTCCCGCTGATCCGTTTGCGCGTACAGCGAGTTCACGTACCAGTCGATGTGAAGGCGCTGGCCGTCCTTGGTGTAGTAGCCGTCCGCGTCCTTGTCCGCATAGCCCGCCTCTTCCAGCAGGTCGCCCGCTTGGTCCGGGTCGTAGGACCAGGACTTCTCCAGCGCCTCGTTGTAACTGCCCTCCGGCGGGGTGGGCGGCGTCACAGTGGACCAGGCAGGGATGTATTCGCCGCCGTAGACGCTGTTCAACAGGGTCTGGACGTCGATCGAGGACCGGAACGCTTCCCTGACCCGGCGGTCGTCGAACGGCGGGATATTCGGATTCAGCGCCAGGTACCAGGGGGTACCCGCGTTGTCCTTACGCAGAATCTGGTTCCCAGCCCCCTCGACTTCCGGAATATTCAGCGGCGGCACCTGGTCGATCGCGTCCGCCTGGCCCGAATTCAACGACCCGACACGGGACTGGGTGTCCGGGACAAAGCTGATCTCGACCCGGTCCAAGTAAGCCTTGCCTTGGTGCTCCCAGGTTTCAGGCGCCCAGTTGTAGTCTTCGAACCGTTCCAGCACAATCTTGGACCCCTTCTCATAGTCCGCCACTTTGAACGGCCCGGTGCCCACGGACAGCAGCGGGTTGGCGCCGATCTCTGCCGAATCGTGTTCGCTGAGCACCCGGCCGGAGTAGATCGGTATGTGCGGCGTGGACAGCTGATGCAGGAAGCCGCCGGTGGGTTCAGCGAGGGTGACCTCCAATGTGTGGTCGTCAATCACCTTGTTCTCCTTGATTGTGCCGGACAACGAAAGGTCTGGCTCGTTGGCGGCTCGGTCCAGATTCTGTTTCAGAACCGCCGCGTCGAAAGCCGTGCCGTCGTGAAAGGTGATGCCTTGTTTGAGCTTGAGGGTGTAAACCGTCGCGTCGTCGGAGACTTCCCACGATTCGGCCAACTGCGGTTTGTAGGAGCCGTCCTCAGCCTGCGCTATCACCGTGTCGAACACCGACGAGTTGATCGAGTTGACGTTGAGGCTGGGAACCCGGAAGGAGTCCCAGGTGGGCGGCTCGGTGTTGGCGAGGTAGACCAGCGTGCCGCCGTATTCGGGCTCGCCGCTTGCCACCTGCCCGCCGCCTCCAGTGGTTCCGGCGCCGGCGGAGGGGCTGGCCCCGTTGTCGGCGCACCCCGCCAACGCGGCCAAGGCAAGGGCCGCGCCCAGCGCGACGATTCGATGTCTCACAATTGTTTCCTTTCTTCGGTGGCCGCCGGACGTGACGAGTCAGCCCGTCGGCAGCCTGGGGACAGATTCGAGCAGGCTTTGGGTATAGGGGTGCTTCGGGTTGACCAAGACTTCGGCCACGTCGCCCCGCTCCACGACGCGACCCTCGGTCATCACCAGAACCTGGTCCGCGATGTGCGCCACCACGCCAAGGTCGTGTGAGATGAAAAGCAGCGCTATTCCGGTCGCGGCTTGCAGATCCCGCAGCAAGTCCAGCACCTGGGCTTGCACGGACACGTCGAGGGCGGACACCGGTTCGTCGCACACCAGGAGGTCCGGGAGCGTCGCGAGGGCACGGGCCAAAGCCACCCGCTGGCGCTGGCCGCCGGAGACGGCAAGCGGCGAGGCGTCCAGCAGTTCGGCGCCCAAGCCCACCTGTTCCAGCAAGCTGACAGATTGGTCGCGAAGTTCGGCCCGCGGCGCCCCGGCGGCCTTGAGCGCTTCGAACAACACCTGGCCCACTGTGTGCCTTGGGTCGAACGAACCGAGCGGGTCTTGCGAGATTGACTGGACGCGCCGCCGCAGAGGCCGTCGCCGCGCCTCCGCGACCCCCGACCACCGCTTGCCCAGAAATAGGACGGTCCCCGAATCCGGCTCCACATGTCCCAGCACCACTTGCGCCGCTGTTGTCTTCCCCGAACCGGAGTTGCCCACAATTCCGAGCGTTTGTCCGGCCCGAATCGAAAAGGACACGTCGTCCAACGCCCGGATCTCCCGCCCGCCCGGCAGCCGGTAGATCTTGCGCAAGTGCTCCGCGCGCACGATGCCGTCCGGCGCGGCCCGGTCCGGTCCGGCGGCGGACGGCCGTTTCGCCAGGCCCCGCAGCGCGGCGAAGTCCGCGACTGGCGAATCCGACAGCCGCTCCGAGCGGGTGTGAGCGGAAGGCACCGCCGCGATCAAACGCCGCGTGTACGGGTGGTCGGGTCGAGTCAGCACCTGGCGGGTTGGCCCCGCCTCCACCACCTCGCCGTCCTTCATGACCAGGATTCGGTCCGCGATCGCCGCCACGGCCGCCAGATCATGGCTGACCAGCAGAATCGCGGCGCCTGCGGCCTTGAGGTCGGCGAACAGGCGCAGTATCTGGGCCTGAACCACCACGTCGAGGGCGGTGGTCGCCTCGTCGGCGATCAACACTTGCGGACTTCCCGCCAGCGCGGAGGCGATCAGCGCCCGCTGCCGCAAGCCGCCGGAGAGCTGGTGCGGATACTGGCGAACACGCTCGTGGGGCTCGGGGACGCCGACTTTTCCGAGGAGCAACTCGGTGTGGAACCGACGCTCCCGGCGACCCAGTTTGGTGTGCACCTGGAGCCCCTCGCCGATCTCGGCGCCAATGGTGCGGAGCGGATCAAGCGACACCAGAGCGTCCTGAGAGATCAACCCGATCCCCTTGCCGCGCAGCTCCCGCCAATGCCGCTTGCCCGCCGCCAACAGATTGTGACCCCGAAAGCGCAGCTCCGTAGCGGTGACACGGGCGCCGGGGCCAGCCAGACCGAGCAAGGACCGCGCCGTCACCGATTTGCCGGCGCCGGACTCCCCGACCAACGCCAGGCATTCGCCGCCGGTCAGCGCGAAGGAGACACCGCGAGCCACCGGAGAACCCTCCCCGAACGCCACCTGGAGGTCTTTCACCTGAACAATGGGCCCGCGGTAGTACTCGCCGCCCGCCGCCATCAGCCCGGCCAGCTCAGGCAACGCGGACGCGAGAACTTCTTGGCCGCTCACAGCGCGCTCCTCTTGTTGACGAAACGCTGCTGGAGCCAGCGCCCGGTGACGGTCACCGCGATCACCGTGACAGTGATGAACAGTCCCGGCCAGATCCCCGCCCAAGGCGCCAGCGACAGGTACTGACGAGCTTGAGACAGCATCAAACCCCATTCCGGCGCGGGCGGCACGGCGCCCAACCCCAGGAAACTGAGCGCCGCCCCGAAGATGATCGCCGTCCCGACGTGAAGGACGCCCGCCACCAGCGCGGGCCCCAAAGAGTTGAGCGCGATGTGCCGCCACAGGACCTCGAACCGGGAAAGGCCCAACTCGCGGGCCGCCCGCACGAACGGCTCTTGGCGGACCCGCAGCACCTGCGAGCGCACCAACCGGGCAGAACCGGGAATTCCGCCAATCCCGACCGCGAGGATCACGCTGAGTTGCCCGGGGCCGGCGATGGCGATCGTGATCAGGGCCAACAGGACCTCCGGGAAAGCCATCAGGACATCCAGCGCCCGTGTCGCCGCCTGGGCGGCCGCTCCGCGCAGCGAGCCGGCCGCCACCCCTGCGGCAATCCCCCCGATCAGCGACAGCGCCGAGGCGCCAAAGCCCAACGACAACGAATATCGAGCGCCGCCAATCACCCTGGACAGCACGTCGCGGCCTAGCTGGTCGGTCCCGAACGGGTGGGACCAGCTGGGCGGCCGCAACGCGGCCGCCGGATCAGCCTGGAGCGGGTCGTAGGGCGCCAGCGCGTCTGGAATCAAAGCCGCCAGCACCAGGACCGCCAACACGCCGACCGCGATGAACACCGACGGCGGCGCCTTGGCGGTTCGGTTGTCGCGGGCCGGCGTCGTCCGCGAGGCGGCCCGGCCAAGGGTTCCGGTCATTCCGTCTACACCCCCCTCAGGCGCGGGTCGAGGACCGGGTAGAGCAGATCCACAGCGGTGTTGATCACCACAAAGACGCCCGCAATGACAATCACAAGCCCGGCCACCAGCGGAAGGTCGCGTTCCTGAACAGCCTGGACAAGGACGCGGCCAATCCCGGGGCGGGCGAACAGCGTCTCTAGCACAGCGGAGCCGGACAGCACCCCGGCCAGAATGGAACTGGACAAGGTCACCACGGCGAGGGAGCTGTGCCGCAACACGTGACGGGTCCGGATGGCCCAATCGCCGGCGCCGCGAGCTCGCGCGGTCAAAACAAACGGCTCCGCCAGGGCGTGCTCCATCCGCTCCCTCATCACTTGCGAGATGATTCCCGCAAGCGGCAGCGCCAACGTCAAGGTGGGCAAGACCAAGTGCCTGGGTTCGCCGGCGCCGCTGGCGGGAAGCAGACGGAGCGTGAACGCGAACAGCATGATCACCAACAGCCCGGACCAGAAGGTCGGCACCGACAGCGCGAGCAGTTCGAAGAATTGGGCCAAACGCCGCGCCATCGGCCTGCGCCCGGAGGTGAGCAGCGCCACTCCGACCGCCAGTGCGACGGCGAAGCCCACGGCTGCCACCGCGAACTGGGCGGTCGCGCCCAGTTCGGAGAGAATCACGGCGCTGACCGGAATCCCCCTCGAGTAGCTGGTGCCGAGGTCGCCCCGGACCACTCCCGCCAGGTAGGCGCCGTACTGCTCGATCAACGGCTTGTCCAGCCCCAAGTCGGCGGCGATCCGCGCCCGCAACTCCGGCGTGGCGTTGGTGATTCCAGCCATGATGGTGTCAAGCGGGTCGCCCGGAATCACGTTCACGACCAAGAACGCCAGGGTCACTGCCACCCACACCACGCCCAGCACGCCAGCGAGGCGCGGCAGGACGGCCTTCGCCACGGCCGCGCCCGCCCGCCGAGCCGCGAGGCCTGCCTGCGACGGCGCTGTGGCCGAGGGGGCCAAAGTGTTGGTTGAGGCGGTCACGCTGTTCGCTCCGATCCCGCCGCGACCGGCCCCAAGGGGTTGGCTGTCGCGCCCAAAGGGCTGGCGGCCACACGGGCCGCCAGGTCCTTAGCCGCCTCCGCCGCCAAGGGGTTGTCCAGCACCAGCCGGTCGCGCCTGAGGTGATCCGCGCTGCGGGAGCCGACCAGCAGGCTGGCGCCGGGCAGATCGGCTAGCAGCCAGGCGGCTAACGCCCAGACCGTCCGTTCGCGCGCGGACCCGGCGCCGGAGCCGTCTGGCTCCCCCTGCAGCCAGCCCAAACCGTGCTCTTCGGCCCAACTGGCCGCGATCTGCTCCAACCGACGCCAGCCGCTTGCGTCAAGGCCGTGGCCTGCCAGAGCCCAGTACGCGACGAACGGCACGCCGAGGTCTTCGGCCTGTTCCGCCACCACCCGGTTGGCGCGGTGGATCAGCGAATAGTGGCTTTGGACCGCCGCCAACCGCACCAGCGAGGCCGCCTGCGCAAGCTGGCCGGGAGTCGGTTCGCTGATGCCGACGTGGCCGATGACCCCCTGCTCGCGCAAGTCTTCCAACGCTCCCAATTGGTCCGCCAGCGGATAGTCCGGGTCCACCCGGTGCAAGTAGACCAGGTCCAACCGATCACGCCGCAGGCGCGAGCGGCTGGCGTGGACCTGCTGCCGCAAGTAATCGGGATGTCCCAAGACGCCCCAACGGCCCGGTCCCGGCCGCAGCATGCCCACTTTGGTCGCTACCAGGACCGGCGCCTCGGCGTCCAGCGCCTCCCCGATGATCCGCTCCGCGACTCCCGGCCCAAGCGAATCGGCCGTGTCGAGGTGGTTGTAGCCGGCCGCCACGGCATGGCGCACCAACTGCCGGGACCGATCCGGATCGGCAGGCTCCCCCCAGCCGTCGCCGCCGGTCAGGCGCGCCGTCCCGAACACCAACGGCGAGGTGGCGCGACCGGCGATCCGTACGGCGCCCACGGTTTGTCGTCCCATCGCAGCGCCAGTCTCACTTGGCCCAACGTGGGCGCAGCTCCCCGGCGTCCACGAACAGGTCCAGCTCATTGCCGGGCAGGGGCACCGGGCACAGGAAATGCGGGGAGAACGCGCACGGCGGCAACTCCGCCAGGTTGAAATCCAACACCGTGGCACCCCCGGTTTCGGGCGCCTCCGCCCGAAGGAACCTGAACGGCGGCGAGTCCGGGCTGTTCGACTGATCGCCGAAGACAATGTGATAGCGCCCGCGACCGCCGCGAGCGGCCAGGCGGTACGTCCGGTCCGCCATCTCAAAGGCAAACGACCCGCCCAACTCGACCGACTCCAGGAAGCCGTCGACATGGCCTTGGTCCACGCGTTCTCCCCTGGGCGCCGGCGTGAACCGGGCCGGGACCACCCAATCCGGGTCCCAGGCGGCCACGTCAACGCCGCTAAAGGAGCGCGCCTGATCACCTTTGGGGTCGAATACGCGCAACGCCAGCAGCCCGGCGCGCGCGTGCGGTTGAAAGCGCCTGCCATCCAGTTCGAAGCTTGTGCCGACCGGGAGGACGACTTCGTGGCCTTGGGGCCCCGCCAGCAGTTCGGCGCCTCCGTCCACGTTGGCGGCCTCCCCGCCCTCCACATCCGTCCCGAACACCTGAATGCCGTCGGTCCACCAGCGTCCGGGAACATCGGGGATAGAGCGGGGCAGGGCGTCCAACCACCAGGTCCCGCTCAGCGCGGCGGGGCCGAGCCGGTCTCCCCAATAGTCCTGGCGCCGCGACCGCCACTCCGCATAGGCCTTCGGAGCGGCCGCCTCCCCCGCCACAGCTGGCCGGCCCAGGCCCAACGTCAAACGGTTGGCCCAATTGAAGAACGCGGCGGCGTGGACCAGGTCGGCCAGTTCCAGGTCGCTCAGGCCGGCCGCCGCCAGCCGTTCGACGTCACGAGCGGTCAAGCCGATCGGCGTTAGGGTCAACGCGGCGGCCGCCCGCGCGATCAAGTCCCATCTTTCCGGCAAACCGGCGGCCTGGACGCCTAACTCCAACAGACGGTCGACCACGCCCTCCTCGCCCGAATAGCGGGCGGCCAACCGCCCGTGCACCGAGGCGCAGAAGACGCAGCCGTTGGTTCGGGAGACGGCCACGGCGGCAAGCTCGCGTTCGGCAAGCGGCAAACCGGTGGCGCTGGCGGCGAAGATGTCCTTGTCAACCAGCGTGCGGGCACGCAGGATCTCCGGGTCGCGGGCCAGCAACCGGAAATATCCGGAGTTCGCCCGCGCGGCGTCCACCAGGCCCTGCCGGTGCCGCTCAGTCAGTTCTTCCTTGGCAAGCGGCTTCAGCCACGGCAGCCATTCCAGCGGTTCCCGTGTGAACCCGTGTGGACGCGGGGCGCACGGAGCCAAGACTTCGCCCGTTGCCGCCGGGGGCGCGTCCGCCCCAGGCCCGCCAGCGGCGTCGGGGATGGGCAAGCCGCTCGACGGCCTGGCGGGATCCCCGCCACGCCGCTCCGAGATCAGCCGCAAGCCATGGGCGACCCGTTGCTGGTAGGCCAAGAACGCCACCAGTTGGGCCAAAGTGACAATCCCATCCACGCTCCAACCAGCCTGGGCAAGGCGACGCACCGCATGGCCGTCCGCCTCGCGGGGCCGCAACACCAGGAGGTGGGCATACTCCAGCGCCGCCGCCAACCGCTCCCCCACGGCGGCACGGACGGCCTGGTCAGGGTGGTAGCGCGGGCCCGCCTCGTCGAATCCCCTCAGCCCGGCTTCCGCGTAGGCTCCATATGGACCCCGCGCCGTGTTCGCCCTGGCCTCGGCCCCGATCACCACCGCCGCCGCCGGGTCCAAACTGGCGGCCGCGGCCGCGTAGTAGCGCTGGGTGGCGTCCAACGCGGTCAAGGCCGTCGCGAACGCGGCGACCAGCCAGCGTTCGCGAACCGAGAAACTCGAGTCGTCGAACGGTTCGAAAAGGGCGCTGTGGCTCGCTTGCGTCTGCTCGCGAGTCACCGGCCGGCGTTCGGCGGCCACCGCCGGCGTTATCCCGGCCCAGGCCGCCACCAAGTCCGGGGTGGCGGCGAGCGTCGCATTCGGCATTACGCGTCCCTTTTCTGGTTTTTCACGGACGTGCGAATGCCTGCGGCGGATTGGCTGCGCCTGGGCCAAATCCGACGTTCAGAACGCCGACTCGGCCCGTGCAGCGCTTGGGATTGATTAGCCATGGCCGAGAAAGTTATCAGCCCCGCCTTCGACTTATCGCCGAATTGCCGTTCTGTAAGCATCGCAATTCGTGATCGATCCTCATCGAATGTAAAGCACACAGGCAATCCGGCCGGAGCGCTTACCGAGCGGCCCTCCGCGCGGTGTTAGGCCGACCACGGCTATGCAAGGATTGGAATTCGTGATTGTGACTCATCACGTGTAAAGAAGGCGGTCAGTTCGAGGCGCAACGACTCGACTATCGACGCGGGCACCGCGGCGCCGGTAACTAGACGCACGCCCACGTCTCCCACCGGCGGCGGCGCGTCCAGTTCCCGCCAGCCGGCGGGCACGCGCAGGAGCGGCATGAGCGCCGCCCCCAGCCCGGCTTCGACCGCAGCCGCCTGGGTCGCGGCCGTCTCAGCCTCAACCCTGACAACCGCCGCCAAGCCCGCGAAAGCCAACGAGTGAAGCGCCAGGCCGCGCAGCGGACACGGCTCTTGCTTCACCACCAGGTCGAGTGGGTGGCCCTGGACAGCCTCGAACCGGTTTGACGCGACCCAGCGCAACGGCAATCGCCCAACGCCGATCGTGTTGGAGGCAGTCGGCTCTCCCACGACCAAAGCGAGGTCGACTATCCCCCGGCGGACCACCTCGCCGCAGTCCCCCACCACGCGGGCCAGGCGAAACACCACATCTTGGCCCACCAGCAAGGCATTGAACAGGCGGAGCAACTCCGGCAGCCGGCCGCCTGCGGCGGCTTCCGTCACACCCACAACCAAGGGGGCGACATGGCCGGCGCCCAGCGCGGCGACCGCCTCGTCGTGGACTTGCAGGATCCGATTGGCCTCCACCAGGAGCCGCTGGCCGGCGTCGGTCAACAACACCGCTTTGGTGTCGCGCCGGAACAACTCCTCGCCCACCGCGCCCTCGAGCTTGCGCACGTGCCCGGACACGGCCGCCTGGGACAAGTGCAGCGACTCGGCGGCGCGCGTGAACCCGCCCGAGTCGACCACGGCCACGAAGGTTCGGAGGTGGTTCAAATCCAGAGTTCGAGCCATGGGCCCAGACTATTGCGCGAACAGCGATTTCAACCGCTTGTAAAGATGAGACTGCGGACCGGGGCCCCATTGCAACTTCCCGAAATGTGAGACGCCAACATTTACGAATTACCGGCGCGCGGGTTCTTGGGCCATAGAGTGCTCCCCTCAGCCATTCGGCGAAAGGAGGCCAGAGCAACATGGCGATATCCAATTCCAACATCTTTCGCGGCGCCCAGTTGAGGGCGGGTCGATTCTCGGATCGCCATCCAATGCTGCGCTATTCCGCGTTGAAGGCGGGCCGGGCGCTGTTCGTCGTGTGGGCCACCTTTACCGCCACGTTTGTGCTGCTTTTCGTATTTCCGGCCGACCCCGTCGACTTGTTGGTTGATCCGACCGACATTGGCAGCGTCAAAGGGGACCTGCGCGACCAAATTGAGCGCACCTACGGCTTCGACAAGCCGCCGTTGGCCCAGTATTGGGACCGCCTGGGCCACGCCCTGACAGGCGACTTCGGCAACTCTGTGACCTCTGGCAAGCCGGTTCTACGGGCCATCGCCGAAACACTGCCCCACACGCTGCTGCTCGCCTCGCTGGCGCTGGGCGCGGCGTTGGTGATCGCGTTCGCCCTTGCCGTCGCCGCCACCGGCGCGCGTCAACCTTGGTTGCGCAACTTCCTCACGTCCCTGCCGTCGGCGGCCGTTTCAATCCCGTCTTTCATGGTCGCCATCCTGTTGCTGCAGGTGTTCGCGTTTGGCCTCGGCTGGTTCCCCGCGTTTGGCGACGAGGGCTGGCGCGCCATCGCCCTCCCCGTGGCGACTCTGGCTTTGCCGGTCTCCGGACCGATCGCCCAGTTGCTGATCCGCAGCTTCGAGGCCGAACTGGGCGCGGGCTACATCACGACCAGCCGTGCCAAAGGCGCCACGCGCGCCCGTATCCTGACGGGGGATGTGTTCCGCAACGCCTCGCTGCCGGCCCTGACCATCGCCGGGATTGTGTTCGGCAATCTCATAGCCGGCTCGGTCATCACCGAGACCGTGTTCGCCCGCCAGGGAATAGGCCGTCTGACCCAAACCGCCATCAGCGCCCTGGACGTGCCGTTGGTGCAGGGCGTGGTCGTCCTGGTCGCCGTCAGCTTCGCCCTCATCAACTTGGCGGTTGACCTGCTCTATCCGCTGCTGGACCCCCGGATTCGGGTGTCCCGTGCGAGCGCCGGGGCGTCGGCATGACCGCCCGCGCGGCCGTTTCGGGTGTCAAGGCGATCGCGCGGCAACCGGCCCTGGTCCTGGCGTGGCTCGTGGTGGCGACGGCAGTGGGTTGGGCCGTCGCACCGGGGCTTTTCACCCGCCACAGTCCGTATGACGGCGACCCCAACGCCATCTTCGCGCCGCCCACTTGGGCCCATCCCTTCGGAGCGGACCGGCTGGGCCGCGATCTGTTCGCCCGCGCCGTCTACGGAGCGGGCACCACTTTGGCCGCCACCCTTGTGGCTGTCGCCATCGCGTTCGTCTTCGGGACCGTGATCGGTCTGGCGGCGGGGTATTTCGGCAAGACCGCCGACACGGTGACCATGCGGTTGGTGGACGTCTCGCTTGCCGTGCCCGGGCTCCTGCTGGCCATGGTGCTGGTGTCGGTGTTGGGCTATTCGACCCAGAACATCGCCATCGCGGTCGGGATCGCGTCGATCGCGGGATTCGCTCGCGTGATGCGGGCGGAAGTGATCGAAGTAATGGCCAAGGACTACATCCGCGCGGCGGACGCCTTGGGCGTGGGCCGCACGCGGGCCGTGCTCCGGCACGTTCTGCCAAACTCACTCAACTCGGTTGTGGCCCTGGCCGCGCTCGAGGTCGGCACCGCCATACTGGCGGTCGCCTCGCTCGGTTTCCTGGGCTACGGCGCGCCGCCCCCGCAGCCGGAATGGGGCCTGCTGGTCGCGGAAGGCCGTGACTACCTGGGCACCTACCCGTGGATCGCAATCCTGCCGGCCCTGGCGCTGGCGGCAGTCGTCATCTCGACCCACCGCATCAGCGTCTCGCTTCGGAAGGAGCGTCGGCTGTGACGACCTCGCCAATGGCCTTGGCCCCGGCACCCGAGGCTCCTCCCCAGCCGCCGCCCCTGCTGGCTGTCTCAGGCCTCGCGGTGGACTACCGCGTCGGCCGCCGCGAATGGGTGCCCGCGCTGCGCCAGGGCGATTTGACCGTCGCCGCCGGCGAGTTCGTCGCCATTGTCGGCGAGTCGGGGTCCGGCAAGACCACGCTGGTGCAAGCGGCGCTCGGCCTTCTGCCCGCCAATGCGCGGGTGCGCTCGGGACGAATCGCCTTCTCCGGGGTGGACACCACTCGCTGGCGCGACGATCGCATGGCGCGAGTCAGGGGCAATTACGTCGGCTTCATTCCGCAGGACCCGAACACGTCCCTCAACCCCACCAAGCGGATCGGCCGACAGGTCGCCGAAGCCGTCCTCTTCAACGACGCCGCCCGCCTCAGCGCCCCGACGCGCCGGGAAGCCGCGCTTGAAGCTCTTCGCCAGGCGGGCCTGGACCGCCCGGAGCGCGTCTTCGACCAGTACCCGCATGAGCTGTCGGGAGGCATGAAGCAGCGGGTCCTGATAGCGATCGCGCTGGCGGGCGGCCCCAAGCTGATCTTGGCTGACGAGCCGACCAGCGCCCTGGATGTGACCGTCCAGAAGGTGATTTTGGACCATTTGGAGCGCTTGCGCGAAGCGCTCGGCATAGGGTTGGCGCTCGTCACCCATGACCTGGCCGTGGCCCTTGACCGCTCCGACCGGATCGTGGTCATGAAAGACGGCCGGGTCGTGGAGCAAGGAGGGCGCGACCTCATCCTGGAACGCGCCGCCAGCGGCTACACGCGCCAACTGCTTGCCGCCACCCCCGCCTGGCACGCCGGCCGCCTTCGCCCCACCCTGGCCGGGACCGCCCCAAGGACCGCCGGCGCCCTGCCACCCGCCATCCGCGCCCTGGGCCTGGTCAAACGCTATCCGCTCCGGGGCAAAGCCGGCGGCGAGGTGCGGGCCCTTGACGGGGTCGACTTCACGGTGCAAGCGGGCGCCGTGCACGCCATCGTCGGAGAATCGGGGGCGGGAAAATCCACCCTCGCCGCCGCGCTGGTGGGGTTCACGGCGCCCGACGAAGGCCTAATCGAGATCGAGGGGCGGCCGATCTCCGGCCTGCGCCGACGCGAACTGCGCGAAGTGCGGCGACACCTCCAATACGTCTTCCAAAACCCGAACACCTCCCTCGACCCGCGCTTCACCGTGGCGCGTCTCGTGGCGGAACCGCTCCAGGCCTTCGGGTTGGTCAAAGACCGAGCACGGCTGCGCGACCGGGTGCGCGAGTCGCTCCACTCGGTGGCCTTGGACGACTCCTACCTGGACCGGACGCCCGCGCAGCTTTCCGGCGGCCAACGCCAGCGCGTCGCCATAGCACGTGCCCTGGCCCTGCGCCCCCGCGTGATCGTTCTGGACGAGCCGGTCAGCGCGCTCGACGTGTCGGTCCAAGCGCAGATACTGCAACTCCTGGTGGATCTCCGAGCCGAGTTGGGTCTGACCTATGTCTTTGTGTCCCACGACATTGGCGTGGTCAAACTGCTTTCAGACCAGATCACCGTCATGAAAGACGGCCTAGTGGTGGAGGAGGGCCCAGCCCAGCGGGTGCTGGCGGCGCCGAGCCACTCTTACACCCGGGAACTGCTGGACGCGGTGCCCGGGCGGCACCTGGCCAAGGGGCCGGGTCCCAAGGCAGACGAGAGGAAAGACCAATGACCGAAACAACCAGTTCGATCGAGCAGGAACGTCCCAGCCGCGGCAAGCAGTGGATCGCAATAGCCGTCGCGGTGGCCGTCGTCGCGGGCGGCGGCGGCTTCTGGGCCTGGCGGGCTTCCCAGGACACGGAAGCGGCCCCACCCGCGGACAAGGACTCACCATCCGGGCCGGTCACCGGGGGCACCCTCAACTTCGCGGTGTATTCGCCCCAATCGACGCCGGACGTGCATGCCGGCACCAACTACACCGAGGCGATCATCGGTGACAACATCACCGACAAGCTCACTTGGCAAGACCCCGACACAGGCGAAATCACCCCCTGGCTGGCCGAGTCCTGGGAGTACAACGACCACCTGACCGAGTACACCTTTCACCTGCGCGAGGGCGTGACGTTCTCCGACGGCTCGCCTTTCGACGCCGATGCCGTCAAGGCGAATTACGACCAATACGTCTTCGGGGACCCGGCCCTGGACATCCAACCGAACGGGGCGACGCTCTTCCCCGGCTACCAGGGCACCGAGGTGGTGGACGAGCACACCGTCAGGATCCGCTTTGACCGACCCTCCGCGGGTTTCTTGCAGGGCTCGAGTTTCACGGCCAACAACCAACCCGGATTCTTGTCCCTGGCCACGTTGGCGAAGTCGGCCGAGGAGCGCACCAACGCCAAGAACGTGATCGGCACCGGGCCGTTCGTCTACGAGGAATGGGTGGAGAACGTCCGCACGGTGATCGTCAAACGGCCCGACTACAACTGGGCCCCGCCGGCGCTCAAGCGACAGGGTCCGGCCTACTTGGACAAGGTGGTCGTCAACATCCTCCCCGAGGGTTCGGTCAGGACGGGCGCGTTGCGTTCCGGCGAGGTGGACGCCATCCTGGACGTGACGCCCACCGACGAGGGCCCCTTGAGCGACGCCGGTTTCGAGATTGTCGCGCGCCAGGCGTCCGGTTCGACTTACTATCTGAACCTCATCCCCGGCGTGTTCCCCACCGACGACTTGAACGTCCGCAAAGCCGTGCAACTCGGCTGGTCCCGCGAGAACGTCCGCAAGACGGCGCTGAGCGACTCCTACACCGACGGCACGTCAGCGGTTGGCGACACCGTCAACGGATATGTGGACTACAGCGGCACCGCCCTGCGCCACGATCCCGAAGAGGCCAAGCGCCTGCTGGAACAGGCGGGCTGGGAGGAAGGCCCCGACGGCATCCGGGTCAAAGACGGCAAACGGCTCGAGATCAGGCATTTCGGCATCTCCAATGTGGTGCCGGTCAAAGCCAGCCTTGAGTCCATCCAGCAGGACCTGGCCGACATCGGGATCGATTTCCAGGTGAACGTCCTGGCGGGGCCGGACTTCGCGGCCGCCGTGGCGAAAGCCTCGACGGAATACAACGCGGTCTCCCTCAACCGTTCGCGCAACGACATCGCGGTGCTGAACACCCTCTACAACCCGACCATCGACAACGGCGCCTACATCCGCGAGGACTTCGGGGGCTACGCCGATCTGGTGAACACCCTGGGGAAGCTCGAGGAGACCCTCAACGCCAAGGAGAGGAAAGGCTACGCGAAAGACGCCCAGGACAAGCTCGTGGCCGAATACGCCCTGGTGGCGGCGTTGTTCAATCCCGCTCAGGTGATTGCTCAGGCCCCCCACGTCCATGGGATCGCGTTCGACGCGCAGGCGCGCAATCACTTCCGGGACGCCTGGCTCGAGCCGCGCTGAGAACCACAGACCAAGACCAAGAAGAACATCAAACAAGGAGATCCAGACAAACTATGGCTACCAACGCCGCGAGAGCCGCGCAAACGAAGAACAAGGCCGGGGCGGGTTTTCCTCCGCCGCTAAAGGCGAAGCCCGGCCTGCGGGACTTCCTCGCCCACAAACGCTACGACGGCCTGCAACTCGCCGAACAACGCGAGGCGAACCCGCCGTCCCGGCCAAATGTGCTGAAGGCGCACACCGTCGCCGAGGGACGCAGCGGCGTCAGGCGCATCCGCATCCGCAACCACCAGATCTTGAGCGACACGGGGCCTGACTACGCCGGCTACAACCTGGGCCCCGGCTCGCCGGAGATAGTCCTGGGCGCGCTGTCGTCCTGCATCACCCACATCACGGAGATCGTCGCCTCGAACCGCCGCATCCCTCTGGACTACCTTCGGGTGGACGTGCGCGGCGAGCAGGATTTCCGACGCGGCAGCCCGGGCTTCGAGGATGTGCCGGTCGAACCCCACAACATCCGCTTCGTGGTCACGGTGGAGTCTCCGGCCGACCAAGGCGTCATCGATTCCCTATTCGCCGAGGTGAAGGCGGTCTGCCCCATCCTGAACCTCTTCCAGAACCCTCAAACCGTTGTCGGCGAAGTCATTCTGAACGGAGAACGGCCCGACGAGGCACAACCTCGGGAGATCGCCGATTGAGCTTGGCCTCCCGCATTCGCAATCAGCCGGTCCAACTCCGGCACCCATATTGAAAGGAAACCAACCACCATGGCTTTGTCGCCACACTCCTACAACCTGACTGACACGGACAAGGGCTCGTTCCTCGCCCGACCGTCCGGCACGCGATTGCCCCCGGCGCAATCGCCTTTCGGCCACGAACTGCGGATCGGCCTGATCACGCACTTCGACCAGCATGACGATCCAACCACGCTGTACGCGGACAACGTGCGCCTGGCCCAAGGACTCGAAGAGCAGGGCTACGACTCGGTCTGGATCGCCGTCCGCCATTTTCACGCCGGCTGGGCCGGCGCGCCCTCCGTCTATTCCGTCCTGCCCGCGTTCGCGCAGGCCACGCGGCGTCTGACCCTGGCGACCGCCGTGGTTCCGATCAACGCGGACGACCCGGTCCGAGCCGCCGAGGACCTCGCGACCATCGACGCCCTCTCCGGGGGACGGCTCCTGGTGGGCCTCGGCAAGGGTGTGCCCTCCGACTCCTACAAGGTGTTCCGGTCGTGGCGCGAGGACAGGGAAGCCCTGTACCTGGAGGATGTCGACAAGTTGCACTGGGCTTTGGCGGGAGCCGAGGTCGCCGGGGGCACCGGTCGCATCTGGCCCGCCGACCCGTCGCTGTCTGGGCGCATCCTGCACGGCACCTCGACCATCGCCAACGTGATTGACGCCGCCGAGCGCGGCGACGGCGTTCTCCTGGAGCGCTTCGGCGGGGGCGACGAGCGCAGTCCGGAAGGACGCATCCGCTTCCGCGAGCGCCAGGCCGAGACGCTGCGCCTGTACCTGCGGCGGTACCGGCAAAAGTGGGGCGACACACGGACGCCCTTGACCGCCATATCCCGCAGCCTGTTCCCGGGCACGCTGGAAGAGGCGGAGCGCGCAACCAGCCACTGGAACCGCGCCGACATCCAATTGGGGCGCCTGGCCCCGGACCTCAGCCAAGAGGACAAGTTCCTTGCGGACAACTTCGCGTGGGGCACGCCCGGCCAATTGGCTGACGACCTCATCGCCGATCCAAGCCTGCCGCTCTCCGACGAGGTGGTCCTTGGGCTCCATCCAGCCCGCCTCACCGTTGAAGAGACGCTGGCGAAATCCGAGATCCTGATCCAACAGGTGGTACCGCGTTTGAAGAGCGCCTGGACCGAGCGCCGCGCTGCGGCCCTGGCCCAGGCCTACGCCGCCTCAGACAAAGATGTCACCGAGAAAGCCAAAATCGCCGTCTCGGCCTGATTGAGCGGCCGCGCCTGGAAAAGGCGCAAGAAACCCGGGCCCTGGAGGAGGCAAAGTCCAGGGCCCGGGGCCCGTCCGCCTGAGCGGGCGGGCGTTCTTGTCGCGGCACCGGGTTCGCCGTGCGGCGCCGCTAAGAGGAGAACGCCGATCCGGCCCCGTCTAATCCGAAGTGGATCGTCGGTTCGCTCCCGGCGGACAGCCGCCGCGTCTGCCATTTTCTGACCGCCCGCCCAGTTCTCCAGTTCTGGCGTCCGGAGCCCGTGGTCGCCCGCAGTTGGGAGCCCAGGCGGATGCTTTCGGCCTGGGACCAAAATCCCAATTAGGGGGTGAAAAGCGGCAGTTCTACGCAGATCGGGGGAAATTGCCCCGACCAATTATGGCCACCCAGGGGAAAATACTGCCCATTATCTGCCTTCGGCGCTTAGACTCTCATCCATGATCAGTCAAGAGTTATTGAGGGCCCTTGACTCGCTCGCCCCGCATGAAAAGCGCGAAGTGATCGTGTACCTACAGACGGGCGCCGCGACTTGGGCTGACGAGTTGACGCTGGCGGAGCTCGCCGACTTGGTGGAGCGGATCGAGGCCGTCTTCGCCGAGCCGAGCACTGCCGAGAGCCTTGAAGAGGAGTTCGAACGCACCCCCGTCGGGGCGGAATGGAGGGCGACCGCCACGGCGGCGCGCGAAGCCGCCCAGCATGTCACCATTCACGACCTGCGGCGCCTTATCCACGCCGATTGAGTTCGCGGGAGCTTCCCCACTTTCCCGTCTTCGCCGCGAGGGCGGCATTCCGCCCCTGACGGCCATTCACACGCGGCCTGTTTGCCGCAAACGTCACCGCCTTCGCCCCAGACCAAGTCTGGATTGATCGCCGCAATTCCGGCAAGAAATCATCGGCCGTGAGACCGGTGGTCAACGCCCAGGTATTGCAAGCCGCTCTGGGTATCCCCAGCGGAACTGCTCAACGCGCCCTGGCGAACCTGGTCGAAGCCGGAGCCGTGGTGGAGCGCAGCAGATCGTCTATCGCCTGGTAACAGGGGAATAGGACGGTTCCAATGGCCGTTGATCTTGACGTGAAGCATTTGCGGGAACGAGGGGCAAAGGCTGGGAGGCGAGCGGTCGGCATCGCGCCCCTGGCGGTGCTGGCGCTGGCGCTGGGGGCCGTCGCTCCTGGCGGGATCCTGCCGTGGCTGAGCGGCGCGGCCGCGGCGGATGGCGCGACCTCGGCCGTGCCCCTCGATGAAATCGTCAACTGCGCCGACGCCCCCGCCGGTGTCCGCTGCTTCACGGTCACCTCGACTCTCGCCAACGACACCGGGAAGACCCCCGGCGACGCGAATCCCGGCGACGGAAAGTGCGCGACCGCGGCCACCGGCGTCTGCACCCTGCGGGCGGCGATCGAGGAGGGGAACGCGACGCTGAAGGGCATTGACGTGCTCATCACGGCCGGGGTGACCGGGACAATCCAGTTTCCCAGTGACGATAGATTCTCCACCGTTTGGATGGAATCGAACAGCGAGGCGGCCCTCGAATACGCGACCTTCCTCCGCGTTGGGCGGACCATGACCATCAACCTCGACAAACGGTTGGGTCTGCAGCCAAAGAACGGCAGCCAGTCGCTGGCACCCACGGCGGCCACTGGGCTCGCGGTGGACGCCCCCGGCGTCCAATTGCGCAATTTCAGCAACTGGTTCGCCACCGGCTCCGCCATCCTCTTCACCGAGAATTCGGATGGTTCGACGCTTAAGGGAGGTGTTTCGATCCAGACGGCGAACAACCACACCATGCGCCTGATCGGGATCCTGCCGGAGGCGGACAACTTGACGATTGAGGACATGACCCTTGGCCGCGTCCGCGCGGAGGAAACCAGCGCCGCCATCATGATCGCGCGAAACGCCGTCTACGGCGGAACCGTGTCCGGCCTGACCATCTCGGGCGTGAAATTCAAGAACGGCGCCGAATCGGCCACCTGCTCCGGGTCAGACGGGAGGGGCTGCGACGGGCACGGCATCTTGGGCAACGGCTCAGTCAAAATCAACAATTTCACGATCACCGGCTGCTTCTTCAACGACTTCACCGGCACTGGCGCTTACACGGATCCGGTGCACCTGAATGCGGTGGGGACATCGAGCAACTGGACCATCACCGGAAACTATTTCGAGAACATCCGCACGGGGACCGTGAGCAACTCCCCCACGCGCGCGGCTCTGGTCCTGCCTGCGGCCAATCTGCTCGGCACCAACGTCATCAGCGGCAACACGTTCGACAACGGCGCCACGGGGTTCGCCAACGAGTTTGGCGTCGCCATCGCCTGGGATTCAAACCAAACCGGCACCACCGCCTCCAACCTGGTCATTGAGCGCAATCACTTCGACGGCTACAACCTGGCCTCCATCCGCTTGTACCAAACAGGCACGGTCACCGTGCGGCGCAACACCTTCGGGACGAAGACCACCTCGCAAAGCTCAACCGAACTGGAGGAGACCGCGACATCGGGGGTGATGGTGGCCAACGTCGACGCTACCGCCAACCGGAAAATCCTGACCTGGAGCCCCGTCGGCACGGTCACGATTGACAACTGCCAGCTATCCATCCCGGTCGCGGCGCCAACCGGGACCAGCAACAAGCCCACCTTGCCGGTGACACTGGACTTCTATTGGACTAACGGCACCACCGCCGAGCAGTACCTGACGAGCGTCGAGAATGTGGTCGCCGAAGGCTCCGTGACGCTGCCCGGCGTGGTCCCGCCTCAAGGCGGCTACATCCGCGTGCAGACCCAGGGTTCGGGCAGCCGGCCGGAGTCCTCGCAGTATTCCAAGAGGATCGACAACGTCAAACAGTTCGACTGCCAGCCGAGGATGGATATCGACTTGCGCGCATGGACAGACGTTCCCGCTGACGCGACCAGCCACGACGCGATCCTGGCCGCCGGTGCCGCGCAGCGGGCCACAGAACTGCCCAGCCCCGCCCACATTGCCGCCGGCACCACCGTCTGGTTCACCTACACGGTGCGAAACACGGGGAACGTGGCGCTCACGGGAGTCGTGGTCAGAGACATCCTGCACGGGCCAGAAGACGTGTGCCGGCTAGAACTGGTGCCGGCCGGCGAGGCGGCCGGGTGCGCCCGCCAGCACTTCGTCTAGCCGAGCGTCCAGGCCGCCGTCGCCGGCGGCACAGCCGCCGCCGGGCCGAGCGCCGCCGAGGCGACCAGGACTTCGCCCTCCGCGCGCGGCTCCAAACCCCCGGTGGCTGAGAAATTGACCAGGCAATGCCACCGCCCCCGCCGGAAATGCAAGGCGCCGGGCGGGGAGTCGACCCATTCCAAAGCGGCGCCCCGCACATCCGGCCGGGCCAAGAGCGCGCGCCGGGCCGCCAGCGCCCGTCTGTAGAAGTTCAGGGTCGAATCCGGATCGGCCTCTTGCGCCTCCACGGCCAGGGGCCCGAACCAGGCCGGCTGCGGCAGATGCGGCGTCCCCGCGCCGAAGCCGAAGCTTGGCCCGTCGCCGGTCCACGGCAGCGGCACGCGGGCGCCGTCGCGCCCAACCTCGTATTCGGGGTGCCGGAAGAAGGCTGGGTCTTGGCGGACGGCATCGGGCAAGTCGGCGACCTCCCGCAAACCCAACTCCTCCCCCTGGTAGAGGTAGACCGAGCCGGGCAGAGCCATGATCGCCAAGGTGGCGGCCTTGGCGCGGGCCAACCCCAGGCTGATGTCCTCCTCGGGGTCCCGGCCGCCGGTCAGAAGCCAGTTGCGGCCGTCCGGCGGCTGCGGCAGCCCGTACCGCGAGGCGTGGCGGACAGAGTCGTGGTTGGACAGCACCCAGGTGGAGGAGGAGCCGGCGGCCGCCGCCAGCGCCAGGTCGCGTTCAACGATTTCGCGGAACTGGGCCGCGTCGAAGGCGGCCATCAGCAGGTCGAAGTTGAAGGCCTGCCCCAGCCCCTCCGGCGTGGCGTAGCGGGTCCGGCGGGCCGGGTCGTCCGTCCAGGCCTCGGCCACCGCCGCCCGGGGCGGATCGTAGGAGTTGAGCACCTCGCGCCACTCGGCGAAGATGTCGTGGACCTCGTCCCGGTCGTAGAAGGGATGGTCCGGGCCGGAGGGCACCAACGCGACCTCCTCGGCGCTCGGCAGCGGATCGGCGCTGAAGTCCTTCGCGAGCGCGGAGGCCACGTCCACCCGGTACCCGTCCACTCCCCGATCCGACCAGAAGCGCAGAATGCCGAGGAACTCCTCGCGGACCTCCGGGTTGTCCCAGTTCCAATCTGGCTGCGCCACGTCGAACAGGTGGAAGTAGAACTGGCCGTCCCCCACGGGCTCCCAGGCGGGCCCCCCGAAGGTGGCCGTCCAGTCGGACGGCGGCTCGGAGCTGCCCGGCCCCTTGCCGTCGCGGAAGATGTAGCGGGCGCGCGCGGCGGATCCCGGCGGGGACGCGAGCGCCTCCTTGAACCAGGCGTGCCCGGAACCGGAGTGGTTTGGCACAATGTCGATGATCACCCGGATCCCGGCCTGGTGCAGGGCCGCCACCATCTGGTCGAACTCCGCCAGGGTGCCGATGCGCGGGTCCACGTCGCGGTAATCGTCCACGTCGTAGCCGCCGTCCGCGAGGGCGGAGGGGTAGAACGGGGAGAGCCAGACGGCGTCCACGCCGAGGGCCTCCAAATAGGGCACCCGCGCCGTGACGCCCACAAGGTCCCCAATCCCGTCGCCGTTCGCGTCCGCGAAGGAGCGCGGGTAGATCTGATACACGGCGGCGTCCCGCCACCAGTCGGGATTGGAGTCGATGGCCACGGTAAGGAACCTTAGCGGCAGTTTCGGCTTTGCGCTTGATTTGCTTTCACTTGACTGTATTTCGATAATCATTGGGTGAAAGTACTCAATCCGGGGCCGTGGCGCGTCGTCGGCCAATCGGCGGCCGCGCTGGTGGTCGGGATAGGTGTTGGGCGCTTCGCGTTCACGCCGATCCTGCCAGCCATGATCCAGCAGGCCGGTCTCAGCCCGCGCGGCGGCGCGGCCATCGCGACCAGCAACTACGCGGGCTACTTCGTCGGCGCGCTGCTCGGGATCCTCTTCCCGCGCCTGGTCCGCTTCCAGGCCGGCTTCCGCTGGGCCTTGGCCGTGGAGGCCGCCTCGCTGGCCGCCATGCCGCTGGGCGGCTCGGTCCCGGTCTGGAGCGCCATCCGCTGCGTCAGCGGGATCGCCTCGGCCGCCGTCTTCATGACGGGCGCCGCCGCCCTGGCGGCCCATCTGCCGCCGCGCCGCGCCCACTTGGCCGGCTGGGGTTACAGCGGGGTGGGCGCGGGGATTGTCCTGTCCGGCCTGGCCGTGGCCGCCGTTTGGCCCGCCTTTGGCTGGGGCCCGGCCTGGGTGGCCGCCGCGGCGCTCGCCGCCTTGGCGGGGTTCGCCTGCTGGAACCTGCCTTTGGAGGGACAGACTTCATTGCCCGATGCCGTCGCCCCCGACCCAGCCCCGGAGCGGCGGGGCCGGTCGGCGTTTCCGGCGTTGGCGGTCGCCTACGGCCTGGAGGGCGCCGGCTACGTGATCGCCGGGACCTTTCTGGTGGCGGCTCTTGACGAGAGCTCGGCCGGGTGGGTGGGCCCCAGCGCCTGGGTGCTGGTGGGCCTGCTGGCCGTTCCCTCCTGCGCCGTTTGGACCGCCCTGACCCGGCGCTTCGCGCCGCTGGGCCTCCTGGCCTGCGCCTTGGCCATCCAGGCCCTCGGGATGGCCCTGCCCGCCCTGGCCGAGGGCCCCTGGGCGGCCGGCGCCGCCGCAGTCCTGTTCGGCGGGACCTTCATGGGCGCGGTGGC
>JAITFE010000030.1 GCA_031281585.1 Bifidobacteriaceae bacterium
GGTGGCCACAGCGGAGGGGAAACGCCCGGAACCATCCCGAACCCGGAAGCTAAGCCCTCCAACGCCGATGGTACTGCCAGCGCAGGCTGACGGGAGAGCAGGAAACCGCCGACACAACCCCATAAGGCGGTCCCCCTTTTCCTTGCGGACAATGAACGCGGGGGAAAGGGGGACTCGCCATTTAACGGGCCGGGCGCCGGGAAGCGGCGCCCGGCCAGCCGCAAGCCACAGCCGGGCCGCAAGCCGTGTCCGGGGCGTGGGCGGCGAACGGCAGGGCCGTGCAGCGTGCCGGACCCGGCGCCGCTCGCCGGAACTCGCGTAGGATCGAGGGGTTATGCCATTGCACCGAGACGACTTCGGCGAGCGCAATCGGGAACGCGAAGCCCGCCGTATGCAAGCGCACAATCGGTTGGAAGAGCCAGACTTGCCGACCATTCCCGACCACGTCTCCTCAGCCGATCTGCCGAGTTGGATCAGGGCGCAGCTGAGAGGCTTGGGGGAGCAGAACGGGGAGTTGGTGGGACGGCATCTGGCCATGGTGCTGGAGTACCTGGAGGAAGTCCCCGAGCTGGCCTACAAGCACGCCCGCGCGGCGGCGGATCGGGCCGGACGGGTGGGCGTGGTCCGGGAGTACGCGGGGTTGGCGAGTTACTACACCGGCAGGTACGCCGAAGCGGTCCGGGAGCTCAGAACCTACCAGCGCTTGTCGGGCGAGAAGCACCACACGGCCATCCTGGCGGACGCGCTGCGCGGAGTCGGCAAGTCGGGGGACGCCGTCGAGCTCGCGGCCGGCACGCCAAGGGCGTCGCTGGACCCGGACGAGGCGGTCGAGCTGGCCATTGTGGGCGCGGGGGCGCGCGCCGACATGGGGGAGTTCGGCGCGGCGCGAGCCGCGTTGGACCGGCTTTTGCGCGCCAACTTGGATGTTGACCAGCGGGAGCGGGCGGTGGAGGCGTTGGACCGGATAGAGGCTTTGGCGGCGGGGGCCGATCCGGCCACCCAAGAGTTCGTGGAGGGTGAATGAGCGAGGGCCGCCTCCTGCACGTGTCGGATCAGTTGCGCCGACACTTTGACGTGGCCCTGACGGACTTGGACGGGGTCTTGTTCCGGGGCAACGCGCCGGTGGCGAAGGCTGCCGATGCCGTGGCGGAGGCCAGGAAGGCCGGGCTCCGGTTTGTTTTCATCACGAACAACGCGTCGCGGCCGCCCAAGGTGGCGGCCGCCAAACTCGGGTCGGTCCGCATTCCGGCGGAACGCGAGGACGTGGTCACCGCGGCCGAGGCAGGGGTTCAACTGATGGCGGGAGAGATCGAGCCCGGCTCCCGTGTGATGGTGGTAGGCGGCAACGGGCTCACCGAGGCGGTCACCAAGGCCGGATTCAAATTGGCGACGGCCGCCGTGGAACGCCCGGCCGCAGTCATCCAGGGGTGGAGCCCCACACTGACCTGGCGGGATCTTGAGGAGGGCTGCTACGCCATTGAGGCGGGTTCGGCCTACTACGCCACCAACCTGGACAAGAGCATTCCGACCGAATTCGGCTTCGCCCCCGGCAACGGCGCCATGGTGCAGGCCATGGTGATCACGACGGGGGTGCGGCCGAAGGCCTCCGGCAAACCCGACCCGCTGATCTTTTGGCTGGCGGCCGAGCGCCGCCAGGCCGTCAACCCGCTGGTGATCGGCGACCGCCTGGACACGGACATGGCGGGCGCCAACAACGCGGGCTATCCCGGCCTGCTGGTGTTGACGGGGGTCGCGACAGCCGCTGACGCTTTTGTGGCCCGCCTGGCGGAACGCCCCAGCCTGATCGCGCGTGACCTGACCGCCCTGGCGGAACCCCATCCGGCCCCGACCCGCGAGGGCGACCGCTGGCTTTGCGGGCAAGCCCGCGCGTGGGTGGACGGCAACCGGCTGGTGGCCGAGGACCCGTCCCCGGCTGAGGACGGCCCTTCGAACGAGGCGATTCGCGCCGCCGCAGCGGCCGCCTGGGCGGCCGCCGACCAGGGCGTGATCCTGGAGCGCGAGTCCATACCGCCCGAATTCTCCTGAGCAGCCGGGGGACACCCGCGCGCTCGGCGATCAGGCGCGGGGCAGCCTGGCCGGTGCGCGTCCGGACCCGCCGACGGGACGTGAAAGACTGCCGGGGTGACTTTTCTGACTGAGGCGGTGGACGGCATCGTGCCCGCGAGGATTGTGCGGCTGGAACGGAGCCGGTCCGAGGACTTCGTGGAGGTGGACGAGCTCGTCTGGTCGACGCGGCGCGTCGAGGAGCGGGCGCGGCTGGGCGTGGAGGCGCTGGACTTCTCCTGGGCTGTCGGCGTGGACGTGCCAACGGAGGGCGGCGCGCGGCTGGGCGCGGTGGCCTCGGCGTTGAGCTTCGACCTGCCGGTGCCGGGCGGCCGGGTCAACGCCGCGGGGCTGACCTGCGTGGGCGTTCGCCCCGAGTACCGGGGGCGAGGATTCCTGCGGGCCATGATCGCCCGCCACTTCGCCGACTGCCGGGACCGGGAAGTGCCGGTTTCCCTGCTGTTCGCCTCGGAGATGTCGATCTACGGCCGGTTCGGCTACGGTCTGGGCAGCACAGGTGTAACTCTGAGGCTGCCCCGGGGCGCGGCGCTGCGCCCGCTGCCCCAAGGCGGCGCCAAGGTGGAGGCGCGGTTTGAGACGGGCAGTTTCGAGGCGCACGGGGCCGTGATCGAGGCGATCGACCGCCAACTGGGCCACGGCCCGTCCGCCCGTCCGGGCTGGACCGGCCTGACCAGCCCCGCCCGCCAGCGATTGCTGTTCCAAGACGAGGGGCACAAAGACCTGGCGCTGGAGCCGTGGCGCGTGCTGATCGTCAGCCGGGACGGGGAACCCACGGGCTACGCGCTGGTGCGGCGCGAGTCGAAATGGGACGGCGACCTCCCCGCCGGCACGGCCACCGTCCGCGTGGCGCAGGCTTTGGACCCGGCCAGCGGGCATGAGCTTTGGCGCCAGCTTCTGAGCTTGCCGCTGGTCGCCGTCATTGAGACGCCGCCTCTGCCGCTGGACCACCCGCTGCTTCACTGGTTGGAGGACTGGCGCGCCGGGCGGCCGGCCTGGGGCGACTTCGAGCACGTCCGCCTGGTCGACGTGCCCGCCGCCTTGCGGGCCCGCCGCTACGCCGCGCCGCTCGACCTGCGGCTGGCCGTCCGCGACCGGCTGCTGGGCCACAACGAGGGGGTTTGGCGCCTGCGGGGCGGCTTGGACGGCGCCGAGGTCGCCAAGGTCGCGGAGTTGACCGACGATGCCGACGCCGACCTCGCGCTCGACGTCCGCGAGTTGGGCTCGCTCTATTTGGGCGGCGTCACCGCCACGTCCTTGGCCGGCGCCGGGCTGGTCGCCGAGGCCACCGCGGGAGCGGTGGGGCTGGCCGCCCGCGCCTTCGCGGCGGAGCGCGCGCCTGGGACGCCGCACCCGTTCTAGAACACCGGAGGGCAACCGCCCGGCAGCGTTGGCGGGCGCGCCGTCAGCGGGCGTAGGCAACGCGCCGCGCGGGGGTCGGCGGGTACTGACGACGGACCGTCGATCGGAGGCTGCCGCGGGGGCTACCGTTCAATGGAACCGACCCGGAGGGGAACCGAGATGACCGAATACCACGTCGCCAAGAGGGGCTCTTACTACGCGTCGGGGCTGGCGGGCGATCCGTTCTCGACTATTGGCGAGGCCGCGCGGGTGGCGGTGGCGGGCGATCAGGTGGTGGTCCATGAAGGCGTTTACCGCGAATGGGTGGACCCCCGCCACGCGGGCTTGAGCGACAAGCGACGGATCGTGTTCCAGGCCGCCCCGGGGGAGCACGTGGTCATCAAGGGCTCCGAGTCGGTGGTGGCCTGGGTCCGCGAAGCGGGGGAGGTTTGGCGGGTGTCGCTGCCGAACGACCTGTTCGGCGACTTCAACCCCTACGCGCTCGCGGTGGAGGGGGACTGGGTGGTGGAACGGTTCCCCGGCGAGCCGGTCAGGCACCTGGGGGACGTGTACCTGAACGGACGGAGCCTGTATGAGGCGGCGTCCAGGGAGGAACTGGACAATCCGCCGCGGCGGACGGCGGTCAAAGACGACTGGACCGGAATTGTCGATCCGATCGCCGACCCGGATCAGACGCGCCGGGTCTGGTATGCCGAGGTGGACGAGGAAGACACCACCATTTGGGCCAACTTCGGCCAGGCGAACCCGAACGCGGAACTGGTCGAAGTCAACGTTCGGCCCTGCGTCTTCTATCCGAGCCGGACGGGCCGCGACTACATCACCGTGCGGGGGTTTGAGTTGGCCCAGGCCGCCTGCCCGTGGGCTCCGCCGACAGCCGATCAGCCGGGGCTGATCGGCCCGAACTGGGCCAAAGGGTGGGTGATTGAGGACAACGTGATCCACGATGCGAAGTGCTCCGCCGTCTCGATCGGCAAGGAGGCCTCCACGGGGGAGAACAACTTAACGCGCCGGCGCGACAAGCCCGGCTATCAATACCAGGTCGAGGCTGTTTTCGCGGCACGGGGGATCGGCTGGGCGAAAGAACGGGTCGGGTCGCATGTGATCAGGCGCAACACGATCTACGACTGCGGCCAGAACGCGATTGTGGGGCACCTGGGCGGCGTCTTTTCCCGCATTTGCGACAACCACATTTTCAACATCGCGTTGAAGCGGGAGTTCTTCGGCCATGAGATCGCCGGAATCAAGCTTCACGCCGCCATTGACGTGGAGATCAGCCACAACCTGATCCACGATTGCTCGTTGGGCGTCTGGCTGGACTGGCAGGCGCAGGGGACCCGTGTCGCCCGCAACATCTTGTTCGGCAACGACCGGGATCTGTTTGTCGAGGTCAGCCACGGCCCGTACGCGGTGGACCACAACATCTTCGCCTCCCGCGCGGCGGTCGAACTGGCCAGCCAGGGCGGCGCGTTTGTCGGCAACCTGGTGGGCGGGACGCTGCGGTTGGAGGCGGTGATGAACCGGGCCACGCCTTATCACGTCCCGCATTCGACCGAGGTCGCGGGCTACGCGGTGGTCCACGGCGGCGACGACCGCTGGGTCGGCAACGTTTTCCTTGGCCCCGGAGGCGATCCGGCGGACGTGGGCGCCGCGTACGCCCCGCCGCCGGCCGCGGCCTTCTACGGCACCGCCCGCTACGACGGGCATCCCGCGTCGTTTGAGGCTTACCTGGCCAGCGTCGAAGCCGCCCTGCCCGGCGACTTGGACGCGGTGATCGGGCTCAAGCAACCGGTCTACCTGGCTCGCAACCTGTACTTGAACGGCGCGGCCCCGTACGCCCAGGAGGACGGGGCGGTGGTGGCGGCCGCGCCGGGCCGGGTTCGCTTGGAACAAGCCGACGATGCCGTCTGGCTGGCGGCCGAACTGCCGCCCGAGTTCGGCTCGCTGACGGTTCCGATCCAAGGCGCCGCGACCTTGGAGCGGGTCCGCTTGGCGGACGCCGATTTCGAGGCCCCTGACGGATCGCCCCTGGTCATGGACATGGACCTGACCGGCGCCAAGCTGGGGCCTAAGTCCGTGCCCGGCCCCATCGCGGCGCTGAGGCCGGGCGCCAACCGCGTCCGTCTTTGGCCGCTGACGCCGCCAGAGCTCTGACCGTTCGGACCTAGCCTGCGAATCGGCCCCGCCCCGGCGAGGGCCCCGTTTCGACCGGGCGTCGGGCGGTCACCTGACGGCGGCGGGTTTGGTAGGGTGGGGGCGTCCTGTTGCCCCTTGAAAGGCCGCGCTTCAACATGTGGATTTGAGTCTGTTACCAGTTCCCCGACAGACCTCACCCTTGCTTGGAGCGCGCATGCCTCGGCCGACACCTTCTATTTCAGTTTCCAATTTGGGCTTCGCATTGCCGGATTCCGCCGCCCCGTTTTTCAGCCTCAGCTTCGCTTTGGGTCCCGGCCGCCACGGGTTGACCGGCCCCAACGGGGGCGGCAAGTCGACCTTGCTGCGGTTGGTCGCAGGCGAATTGAAGCCGACCGCCGGGGCGGTGGCCGTCAACGGCGAGATCGCCTATCTGCCCCAGCGCCTCCAGTTCGATCCGGCGGCGCCGGTCAGCCGGCTGCTCGGGATAGCGCACAAGCTGACGGCCATCGCCGCGATCGAGGCGGGCAGCGTGGACCAGGCGCACTTCGACGCGATCGGCGAAGACTGGGACGCCGCCGAACGCGCCCGGGCCGAACTCGCCAGGCTTGGCCTGGGCGGGTTGGGGTTGGACCGGCCGTGCGGCACTTTGTCCGGCGGGGAGGCGCTAATGGTTTGCTGGGCGGGGCTCGCGCGGCGCCGGGGCGGCATTTTGCTGGCGGACGAGCCGACCAACAACCTGGACCGGCGGTTCCGGGAGAGCCTGATCGACGGCATCGGACGCTATGACGGCGTGGTGCTGGCGGTCAGCCACGACCAAGCCTTGCTGGACCGGATGGACCGGATCGGCGAACTCCGCGACGGGGAGCTGACCTGGTATGACGCGCCGTTTAGCGCGTTCATGGCGGCGAAAGAGGCCGAGGCGGCGGCCCGCCAAAAGGCCCTGGCGGAGGCGAAGGCGGACCTCCGGCGGGAACGGCGGGACCTGGCGGAGGCGCAGACGCGCCAGGCGAGGCGGGACGCCGCCGGGCGCAAGGCGGCGGACTCGCTGCCCAAGATCATCGCGCACGCGCGCAAGGGCAAAGCCGAGGCCACCGCGGGCAAGACGAAGCATTTGCACGAGGACCGGATCGAAGCCGCGCGCGAACGCCTGGACCAGGCCAAGGACGCGTTCGGGAGCGTCGAGCGTTTGAAGCTGGACCTGCCGGGGGCGCTGGTGCCCGCCGGCCGGGACGTGCTGGAGTTGGCGGGCGTCCGGCCCGCCCACACCGAACTCGACGTCAGGCTGCGCTTGCGCGGCCCGGAAAGAGTGGCGCTGACCGGCCCAAACGGGATTGGGAAGACCAGCCTGCTGCGCTGCGTTCTGGGGCTGGACCGCCCGGCGGCGGGCGCGGTCCGCCTCCACGTGCCGGCCCGTCTGCTGCCGCAGAGCCTGGACATGCTCAGCGAGGACCGCTCGGCCCTCGACAACATCCTCCGGCCGGCGCCGGGGACCATGGGCTGGAATCCGTTCGGCGCGGAGGAGATCCAGCGGGTCAGGGCGGGCCTGGCCAGGTTGGGGCTGCGGGGGGCGAAAGTCGAGCGGCCGGTGGGCGCCCTGTCCGGGGGCGAACGCTGGCGGGCCACCTTGGCGGCGCTGCTGCTGACCAGGCCGACTCCCCAGCTGCTGTTGCTGGACGAGCCGACCAATTCCCTAGACTTGGACGCCAAGTCGCTGCTGATGGAGGCCCTGGCGGACTACCCCGGCGCGTTCGTGGTGGTGAGCCACGACGACCGTTTCATGGTGGGAATCGAGCCGACCCGCCAATTGGACCTGGGTGGCGAGCGGTAGGCTCGGAGCGGCAAATTGAGTAGTTGGAAAGAGGGAACAGCAGTGTCCAGTGACGAGGCGCCCAAGACGGGCGCTGAACTGTTCGCCGACCGCGATGACGTGGTGGTGGTCCGGGTTGACGGCGAGTTGAGGGATCTCGACCAGCCGATCCCCGAAGGGGCGGTGGTTGAGCCGGTCACCCTGGCGGAGCCGGACGGGTTGAACGTGCTGCGGCACTCCGTGGCGCACCTGTTGGCGCAGGCGGTCCAGGAGGTCAACCCGGACGCCAAGTTGGGGATAGGGCCGCCCATCGAAGACGGCTTCTACTACGACTTCGACGTGGCGGAGCCTTTCACCCCCGAGCAGTTGCGCCAACTGGAAAAGGTCATGACCCGGCTGGCCGCCCAGGGGCAGACGTTCAACCGGCGCACGGTGACAGACGACCAGGCCCGCGCCGAGCTCGCCCACGAGCCCTACAAACTCGAACTGATCGGCCTGAAGAGCCAGCCGGCGGACGCCGGCGAGGACGCTGGCGTGGAAGTCGGCGCGGGCGAGCTCACCATTTACGACAACATCAGGCGTGACGGGGCCGCAGCCTGGAAGGACCTGTGCCGGGGCCCGCATCTGCCCAGCACCAAGCACATCAAGAAAGGCGCTTTCAAGCTGATGCGGTCGGCCGCGGCCTACTGGCGCGGCGACGAACACAACCAGCAGCTGCAGCGGATCTACGGGACCGCCTGGCCCACGGCCGATGACCTCAAGGAATACACGGAACGGCTCGCGGAGGCGGAGCGCCGCGACCACCGGAAGCTGGGCGCGGAACTGGACCTGTTCTCATTCCCGGAGGAAATCGGCTCCGGCCTGGCGGTTTTCCACCCCAAAGGGGCGGTCATCCGCCAGGAGATGGAGGAATACTCGCGCCGCCGACACATAGAGGCGGACTACGACTTTGTCTACACCCCCCACATCACCAAAGCGCGGTTGTACGAGGTGTCGGGGCACATCGACTGGTACGCGGACGCGATGTACCCGCCCATGCGCCTGGACGAGGAACGGGGCGCCGACGGCCACATCAAGCGCCAAGGCCAGGACTACTACCTCAAACCCATGAACTGCCCCATGCACAACCTGGTGTTCGCGGCCCGCGGCCGCTCCTACCGGGAACTGCCGCTGCGCTTGTTCGAGTTCGGCACGGTCTACCGCTACGAGAAGTCCGGCGTGGTCCACGGCCTGACCAGGGCGCGCGGCTTCACGCAGGACGACGCGCACATCTACTGCACCAAGGACCAGATGCGGGACGAGCTCGCGTCATTGCTGGGCTTCGTGATCGACCTGCTGGGCGACTACGGGCTGAACGACTTCTACCTGGAACTGTCCACCAAGGATCCGGACAAGTACGTGGGCTCGGACGAGGTCTGGCGCGAGGCGACCCGCACGCTTGAGGAGGTCGGCCTGGCCTCCGGCCTGGAGATCAGACCGGATCCGGGCGGGGCCGCGTTCTACGGGCCCAAGATCTCCGTTCAGGCGCGGGACGCGATTGGGCGCACTTGGCAGATGTCCACCATCCAACTGGACTTCAACATGCCGCAGCGTTTCGGCTTGGAGTACACGGCGCCGGACGGCTCGCGCCAGACGCCCGTTATGATCCACCGCGCGCTGTTCGGGTCGATCGAACGCTTCTTCGCCATCCTGACCGAGCACTACGCGGGAGCCTTCCCCACCTGGCTGGCCCCGGTCCAGGCGCGCGCCATACCCGTCTCGGCGGACTTCGACGGCTATTTGGAACAGGTTGTGCGACAGCTGAAAAGCCTGGGCGTGCGGGCGGAGATCGACCGCAGCGACGACCGCTTCGGCAAGAAGATCCGCAACGCCGCCAAGGACAAGATCCCGTTTGTGCTGATCGCCGGCGCCGAGGACGCGGCCCAGGGGGCCGTGTCGTTCCGCTTGCGGGACGGGTCGCAGGACAACGGGATCCCCGTTGAGGAGGCGGTCGCCCGCATTCTGGGAACAATCGAACGGCGCTCAAATGACTGAAAACGCTCCCCCCGGCGAACGTGCGGGGCCGGCGCCGGGCGAGGAAGCGGCATCGGGCGCGGCGGGTGTGCCGGACGGCTTCGAGCGTCTCTGGGTGCCGCACCGGATGGCGTACGTGGACGGCGAGGCGCGGCCGGCGGACGGCAACCCGGACGACTGTCCGTTCTGTCTGGCGCCCGAACGGGAGGACGAGGAGGCGCTGATCGTGGCGCGCGGGCGGACGGTCTACGCGCTGCTCAACCTGTTCCCCTACAACCCCGGGCATTTGCTGGTCTGCCCCTATCGACACGTGCCGGAGTTGACGGACCTGACGGACGAAGAGGCCGTCGAGTTGATGGACTTCTCGCGGCGGGCCGTCCGGGCGATCCGCCGGGCCAAGGCGCCGCACGGCTTCAACCTGGGAATGAACCTGGGCGCCGTGGCGGGGGCGGGAATCGCCGCGCATCTGCACCAACACGTGGTGCCGCGCTGGACGGGAGACTCGAACTTCTTCCCGATCGTGGCGCGCTCGCGGGCTCTGCCGGAGTTGCTGGGCGCCACGCGGGCGGCCGTCGCCGCGGCTTGGGACGCGCCCTGATGCTTGGCGCCAACTCCAAGCCATTGGAGCAGCGGCTGTTCGGCCGGCCGGCGGCCTGGCTGGTCAAGCACCATGTGCGCGCGAACACGGTGACGGTGGCAGGAGTGGCCGTGCAGTGCGCGGTCGCGTTGACGCTGTTCCCGCTCGGCTACCTCTGGCAGGGGGCGGTGGTTCTGGCGGCGGTGGTGACCACCGATGCGCTGGACGGCACCATGGCCCGGCTGGCCGGGACGGCGTCGAAATGGGGGGCGTTCCTCGACTCGACGCTGGACCGGTTGGCGGACGCGGCGATTTTCGCCGGGTTGACCGTGTACCTGGCCCGCGAGGGGCACACCGCGGGCGTGATCGCCGGCGTGGCGGCGTTGGCGGCGGGAACCGTTGTGCCCTACACCCGCGCGCGGGCGGAGGCGCTGGGCTACCAGGCCACCGTGGGGATCGCGGAGCGCGCCGACCGGTTGATCGTGGCCCTGGTGGCGGCGTTCTTGACGGGCCTTGGGCTCAGCCCGCTGGTGTTGGTGGTCGCCTTGGGAGTGCTCGCGGCGGCCAGCCTGGTGACGGTGGGGCAGCGGTCATGGGCGGTCTACACGCAGGCGCGGGCGGAAGCGCAATCGCAGGCGGACGAACAGTGAACCTGACGGCGCTGGCCTGGAAATGGGTGCCGCGCCTGCCGGACGGCCTGGCGCGCGCCTTGTTCACTCTGGGCGCGGACTTGGCCTGTGTCCGCCCGGGCAAGGGCGTGCGCCAACTGGAGGCGAATCTGCGCCGGGTGCGCCCCGAACTGGCCCCCCGGGCGCTGCGCCGGCTGACCAGGGAGGCCATGCGGCGCTACCTCCGCTACTACTGCGAGGCGTTCCAGGTGGCGAACTGGCCGAAGGAGCGGGTCACGGCGATGGTCCGCATGGGGGACGAGCAGCGGGTCCGCTCCGAGATCGGGGAGGCCCCGCGACTGGTGCTGGCTTTGGGGCACATGGGCAACTGGGACTTGGCGGGCGCGTGGGCCACCGACCACTTGGCTCCCATCACCACGGTGGCCGAGCACTTGCGGCCTGAGGAGGTGTTTCAGGACTTCTTGGCCATGCGCCGCCGGATCGGCCTGAACATCATTCCGCTGGAGCGCGGCCAATCGGTTTTCCGGCAACTGCTGCGCGTGACCCAGGAGGCCACCAAAGCCGGCGAGCCGTGGGCGGTGCCCCTGCTGGCGGACCGCGAACTGGGCCGGGGCGGGGTCGAGGTGGACTTCTTCGGGGAGAAGGCGCTGATGGCGCCGGGGCCGGCCGCTTTGGCGCTGGCCTCAGACCGGCCGCTGTACGCCGTGGCGATGTACCGGGACGGGCCCGGCTACGCGCTGGAGTTCTCCGCCCCCATCGCGCCGCCGCCCGGCCTGCCCAAAGCCGAACAGGTCGCCGCCATGACGCAGGCCTGGGCCGGATTCCTCGAAGGCGCCATCCGCCGCCACCCCGCAGATTGGCACATGCTGGCCAAGGTGTTCGTCGCGGACCTCGACCCGGAGCGGCTGGCCCAAGTGCGGGGCGGGGCCTGATGCGCATCGGCCTGGTCTGCCCCTACTCGTTCGACGTGCCGGGCGGCGTCCAGTTCCACATCCGGGACCTGGCCGGGGAGTTGATCGAACGCGGCCACGAGGTCTCCGTGTTAGCCCCCGCCGAAGAGGACACGCCGTTGCCCGCCTACGTGGTGGCGGCCGGCCGGTCGCTCCCGATCCACTACAACGGGTCGGTGGCGCGCCTCAGCTTTGGGCCGCTGGCGGCCCGCCGCACGCGGCGTTGGCTGGGCGACGGCGAGTTCGACCTGCTGCACATCCACGAGCCGATCGCCCCGTCGCTCGGAATGCTCGCGATGCTCAACGCCCACGGGCCGCTGGTGGCCACGTTCCATTCGTCGCAGACCGCCTCGCGCGCTTTGCGCGCCGCGTATCCGCTGGTCAGGGCGTCTATGGAAAAGATCGTGGGGGCCATCGCGGTCAGCGAGGACGCCCGCCGGACCGTCATGGACCATTTGGGGGTGGACTCGGTCATCATCCCTAACGGGGTGCACGCCGGCTATTTCGCCAACGCCGAGCCGGATCCGCGTTGGCAGGCCACCCCGGACCGGCCGGTGGTGGCGTTCCTGGGGCGCCTTGACGAGCCGCGCAAGGGCCTGAAAGTCGCGCTCGCCGCGGTGCCGCTGGTCCAAGCCGCGTTTCCGGGCGTCCGGTTCGTGGTCGCCGGGGCCGGCGATGCCGCCGAGGCGCTTGGGCATTTGGGTCCCGAACGGGCCGCCGTCGAGTTGGCGGGCTCCATCACCGACTCGGAAAAGGCCGGCCTGTTCAAGGGCTGCTCCGTGTACATCGCGCCGCAACTGGGCGGCGAGTCCTTCGGGATTGTGCTGGTCGAGGCGATGGCGGCGGGCGCGCCTGTGGTGGCCTCCAACCTGCCGGCCTTCGCCCGCGTGCTGGACGGCGGCGAACTGGGGCACCTGTTCACGTTGGGGGACGCTGGGGCGCTCGCAGACGGGATCGTCGGAGCGTTGAACGGAAGCGACCAGACCAAGCGCCAGGTGGAGGCGGCCAGCCGGGCGGTGCTGCGCTACGACTGGTCGCAGGTGACGGAAAGCATCCTGGCGGTTTACGACACGGTGACGGGGCGTTAGGGGCGGCATGGACTGGACCGGCTCCACGCTCGTCACCTTGGCGGCCGCGGCCCTGGTGGTCGGGGCGGTCTGGTATGCGGCGAGCCGGGTCGACCGGATGCACCGGCGGGTGGAGAACGCCTGGGGCTCGCTGCAGCTGCAGCTGACCCGGCGGGCCTCGGTGGCGCTGGACTTGGCGCACGAGGACCTGTGGGACCCGGTCGCGTCGATGGTGGTGGCGGAGGCGGCGCGCGGCGCGCTGGAGGCGCCGCCTTGGGGGGCGGAGCATTCGGAGCTCTCGGCGGTGTTGCGGGCCGCCGCGGGCGACCGCGCCCAGGTCGAGGCGGACTTTGGGCGCCCGGACCGGGAGCCGCTCCTGCGGGAGTTGAGCGCGGCCTGGTACCGGGCCATCCTGGCCCGCCGTTTCCTCAACGAGGCCGTGTCGATGACGGCGCGGTTGCGTTCGCGCCGCCTGGTCCGCTGGCTGCATCTGGCCGGCCGCACGCCCATGCCGCAGTCCTGCGACATTGACGACGCGCCCCCGGACGGGCTGATCAGCCAGTAGCCGCGGCGGTGATCAGCGGAAACACTTCACACGGGTTGGAAACACGGCGGTCGTTCTGACGCAATTGAGGAGAAACTGCTGGGAAACCGCCTCCTTCTAGCGTCTTTGGAGAGGCGCCGGCGGTCCTCAACGCGTTGTCCCACGCACCCGCCGATCGCCCGGAAGGAGATATTTCGATGACCAATCCGCGGCGGAAAGTCAGCGGGGGTTTTGTCAAGCGCTGCGTTGCGACGGTGGCGGCGGCGTCCGTGCTGGGCGTTGTCGGCGCCGGCGCAGCCTGGGGTTATACCAGCGTGACCATAGTGGGGGGCGACCAGTGGAACGTGAATGACGCGGTCAGCCCGCGTGTCGACACAGGCAGCGTCATGTCCACGAGTTCCAACGCCTTGATGGGCTACGGCGGCCTGCGGGTGCAGGTGCGCGGCGGCGCTAGCCCGCTGGGCGGTCTGCTGCTGCGGGGGTTCGAGTCGACCTATGACGGCCTGGACACGTTCGAGGCCCGCCAAGGCGTGGACGTGGACGGGGTTGTTGTCCAGCGCGAGCTCACCATTGACCGCGTGACTAGCGTTGGCCGCTTCTACGACGCCTTCACCAACACGACCGCCGCGTCCGTGACCGTGGACGTGGCCTTCGGCGGGCAACTCGGCTACGACACAGGGGCGAACCAGAGCGCGATCGCCGCGACCGGCGACGGCGACGTTGCGATCACGGCCGCCGACGGCTGGGCCAGTTGGTACACCCCGAGCAACGGCCCCGGCTCGGCCAGCAACAACGGCCCGTCCGCCACGGTCTTCGGAACCCCCGGATTCGCGGGATCGCTTGGCCGGGTGGGCAACTTCCTGCGCGACCCGTTCACCAACGACCTGCCCGCCACGGGCGACGAGTCGAACCATCCCGCGTTTGTCAACACGCTGACGATCGCACCGGGCCAGACCGCCGCGGTGGTTCACTTCGTCGCCACGGGACTCTCCGAGGTCCGCCCCGTCGCCCAAGGGGCGGCCGTGCCGCCCGCCGGCGCCGAGGTGGCAGAGGTGCAGGCGGCCGCTGCCGCCCTCGCGGCGGCCCCGGATTGGGACGGTTTGAACTCCGCCGAGGTCTGCGCGATCGCGAACTTCGACCTGGCGGGAACTGACTGCGCGACCCCCGAAGGGCCGGTCCTGGGCGGGATAGGCGCGACGGCGGCCCCGATCAAGGGAACCACTAGCGTGGCCTACGACGTGCGCGGGAAGACCATCACCGACCTCCTGGCGGACCTTGAGGCCGGCGTGGTCACCAACGTCGAATTGGTGCAGGCCTACCTGGACCGGATCGAAGCCTATGACAAGGGGCCGTTCGGCCTGCATGCGGTCCTGACGATCTCCCCGACCGCGCTTGAGCAGGCCGCCGCCGCTGACGCCGCCCGCCAGGCGGGGGACGACCGCCCGCTGCTCGGCATCCCGATCCTCGTCAAAGACATAGTCGACACCTACGACATGCCGACCACCGGCGGCTCGCTGGTGTTCGACGGATACCAGCCGACGGCGGACTCCTTCCAGGTGGCCAAACTCCGCGAGGCGGGCGCCATCATCTTGGGCAAAGCCAATCTGGCCGAGTTCGCCAACGACGGGCATTTCAGCCCCAGCGCCTACGGGCAGGTGTGGAACGCCTTCGACCCGTCCCGCTCTTCGATCGGCTCCAGCGGCGGATCCGCCGTGGCGGTCGCCTCCGGGTTCGCCGCCGCCGCGATCGGCACGCAGACCGGCGACTCGCTGTGGGGTCCGTCCGGCGCGGCCAGCCTCTTCTCGCTGCGCGGCACGGACGGCATCCAATCAAGCGCGGGGACCATGCCGCTGACTTTGATTCAGGACTACGTCGGCTTCATCGCCCAGTCGAATGAGGACCTGGCGTTGCTGCTCTCCGTGGCGGCCGTCGACAACCCGGACGACGTGCTGGATGACGTGGCCAACGGGAGCCGTCCCGCCGACTGGACCGAGTTCTTGAAGGCGGACGCCCTGCAGGGCAAGCGCATCGGCATTCCGGACGGCGCGTTCGACGACCCGTTCGGGACCACCGCGGTCACGGACGCGCTGGCCGCGCAGTTGGCCAACTTCGAGGCGGCGGGCGCCACCCTGGTGCACATCCCGGCCGCCCCGGCCGCGTTGGGCGGGCGCCCAACGGGCGACCTCGGCTATGAGGGCTGGTCGCAATGGATCGACGCCCATCCGGACAACCCGTACACGGCGGCGGAGCAGATCATCCGGAGCCCGCTGCGCGTCCCCAACCGCGTCAGCACGAACCCGTACACGGGGACGGGCAGGATGACGGACGCGGAACAGCGGGCGTTCGAGCAGTGGCGGGCCGACAGCCGCGCCGCCCTGGCCGACTGGATGGACCAGAACGGGGTTGACGCGGTCCTCTACGGCGCCGAACTGAGCGACATCCACTTGAACGATTCGATCCAGCCGAGCTTTGGGCGGATCGACCCGCAGTCTTCCGCCACCGGCGTGCCCACCGCGATCTTCCCGGCCGGGTTGAACGCCCACGGCAACCCCGTCGGCTTCCAGTTGCAGGGCAAGGCGTTCCAGGACGCCGAGTTGTTGGGCTTCGCCTACGCCTTTGACCAGGTGGCCCACGGCCGGGTGCTCCCGTCGGTCACCCCGCCGCTGCCGCTGGCGGCCGGCGAGTCCCCGGACGATCAGGACGGCGAGGAGGATCCGGACGGCGAGGAAGACCCTGACGGGGAGGAAGACCCTGACGGTGAGGAGGGTCCCGGAGGCCAAAACGGTTCGCCCAGCCCGAGTGGTTCGGCGAAGCCGAGCGCCGATGCCGTGAACTCGCCCCCCAGCGCCAAGGCCCTCCCGATCACCGGCGTTGGCGGCCAGATGTGGTGGACGCTGGGCACCAGCGCCCTCGCGATAGCCTTGGGCGCGGCCCTGCGGATGCGAGCCCGGAAGCCGGCCTCAACGTGACCGGCACCGCGTCCTAACCGGCGCGCGATCACGCCCGGCGCCGTCCGCGACGCGCGAGGGTCGTTATGACCCGCCGCGCCGCGGACGGCGCCTACAGTGTTGGGCGGCCGGGGGAGTGGATTGTCCAGCCTGCGGCTTGCCAAGCCGGCACGTCTAGGCATAGGCGGGCGTCCACGACTTGGCGGGTGTCAGTCCAAGTGGCGACTTCGGCGGGGTCCAGCGCGCGGTACTCCGGCCACTCCGTGAGGACCAGGATCACTTCCGCGCCTTGGACCGCCTCGGGGACCGTCTCGGCGTAGGCCAGGCCTGGATAGGCGGCGCGCGCGGTGCGCACCGCTTGCGGGTCGGTCGCCACGACTTCGGCTCCCGCCGTCGCCAACGCCTGGGCGACCAAGATTGACTGGCTGTTGCGGACGTCATCGGACAACGGCTTGAAGGCCAATCCGAGGACCGCGATCCGGGCGCCGGCGACGGGGCCGCCCAAGGCGCGCTGGGCCAACTCCACCACGCGGGCGCGGCGGGAGACGTTCAGGTGATCTGCGGCAGAGAGCAGTTCGGCGGTCAGCGGCGCCCCCAGCTCTTCCGCCCGCGCCGCCAGCGCGTGCAGATCCTTCGGCAGACAGCCGCCGCCAAAACCCAGGCCGGGGTTGAGGAAGAGTTTTCCGATGCGCTCGTCGAGGCGGAGCGCGGCGGCCACGTCCAGGATGTCGGCTCCGGCGGAATCGGCCAAATCGGAGATCGCGTTGATGAAGCTGACGCGCAACGCGAGGTAGGAATTGGCGGATGTCTTTACCAATTCGGCGGACTCGTAGGACATTTTCAGGCGGGGCGTGCCGACAGCTAGGAGGTCCGCGTAAACCTGGTCCAGAACGTCGGCAGCCGACTTGCCGCCGAAGCCGCCCCGTTTGGCCGAAACCTGGGCCAGGCCGTAGACAATGCGGTCCGGCGCCAGCGTGTCCGCCACGGCGTGGCCCTCACGCAAGAACTCCGGATTCCAGACCAGGTGTGCGCCCGCGTCCGCGAGGCGGGCGGCCAGCGGCCGGGCCGTTCCCACCGGCACCGTCGACTTGCCGACCACCACCGCGTCCGGTCGCAGGTGGGGGAGCAGGTCCACTGCGGCGCGGTCAAGGGCGGACAGGTCCGCCGCTTGAGAGCCGGGCAACTGCGGCGTGCCGACGCAAATGAAATGGACCTGGCAATTCGCCGTGTCGGCGCTATTGTCGCTGAAGCTCAGTCGGCCTGATTCGAGGCCCTGCCGCAACAGGTCGGCGAAACCGGGCTCGTAGAAAGGAGCCTCCCCGGCTCGAAGACTGGCGACTTTTGCCTGGTCTGAGTCCACGCCGATGACTTCATGCCCCAAACTGGCCATGGCCGCGGCGTGGACGGCTCCCAGGTAGCCGCAGCCGATCACAGACAAACGCACCCGCTTACCTTACCGGCACCGACGTGTTTAGCGACGGGGTTATGAGGTGACCACGGTTACCAGCCTGGCCAGGTCAGGTATGGTGAAGCTGAATTGAACGCTGGGGAAGCGAATTGGCCCAGATAACGTTAGGTGTCCCCGAGTGGTAACAAGTGATCATGTATTGGCCTTGGTCAAGAGCCATTTCCAAGGCGATGACGACGCCTTTGGCGCCGTCGCGCAGCGGGTAGTCCAAGAGGCTGCGCGGGCGGGGAGGACCAAGTTCGCCCGAGAGCTTGGGGACTTCATCGACTCGGTCCGCGTCCAGCCGCCGTCGTTTTCCGGAGCGAAGCCCGCGCTTCCCTTTGCACGGCGGAGTGGTGAAACCGCATCGCCGGTGTCGGTTTCGTATCCCGACCCCGAGCTTGACCGATTGGTGTTGTCCCCCAAAGTCGAACAGGCCGTGATGAGCCTCCTGGCGGAGCAGCGCGACCTCGGCGTTTTGGCCGAGCATCGTTTGCCGCCCGCCCGGAAGATGCTGCTGGCCGGACCTCCGGGAACCGGCAAGACCTCGGCCGCGCGCGCAGTGGCGGGGGAACTTGCTTTGCCGCTGTTCTCGGTTCGGATCGACTCATTGGCCGACAAGTCCGCGCCGCAGGCTGCGGCGGACCTCCGGCTTGTCTTCGACCGCCTGAGCGACACCCGCGCCGTCTGCCTGTTCAACGGGGTCGACGAATTGGCGGGGGACCGTGATCCGGGCGGCGACTCCCCTACGGGGCGGCGGCCCTTGGATTCGTTTCTGGAGCTTCTGGACGCGGATGTGTCGGATTGCTTGGTTTTTGCCGCCACGAACAGCGTCCATCGGATCGACAGCGCCGCGAAGCGGCTGTTCGATGCCGTGGTCACCTTTTCGTTGCCGGACGAGGTTGCCGCGAAGACGGTCGCGGAGAATCGCCTGGCTTCATTCGATTTGGACGGCGTGGACTGGTCCGAGGTCACGGCCGCCGCCGCGGGACTCAGCCACGGGGACATTTGCGTTGCGGCGGAGAACGCCGCCAAGTTGGCGGTCCTGTCCGGCCACAAGAAAGTGGACACGTTGGCGTTGGTGGCCGCGCTGGAAAACCGGCCGCACCGGGTGGCCCGTGACATTTGAAGTGGTCAGAAAGGCCGACCGTTGGGCGCTGAACGGCCTCAACGTCCCGGCAGGCCGGGTTACCTGAGGTACCATCCCGGTGAGAGTTTTTTCCGAGCGGGGCGGGATGAGTAGCTGCCGTCCTTAGAAAGGTGCCGAGTTCATGGACCTGCCCGAGTTCATCGGCGTGATGAAGCGAAGCTGGGTGCTTGTGTGCCTGATCGCGTTGGCGGGTGTCCTGGTCGGCGTGGTCGCCGGTGTGGTTCGGACGCCTCTTTACACCGCCCAAGCGCAGCTTTACGTGTCGGTCCGGGCCAGCGGCACCCTGGGAGATTTGGTCCAGGGATCCACTTATGCGCGCCAGGCCGTGGTCAGCTACACGCAGGTCGTCACCAGCCCCTCGGTGCTCGGCGTTGTGGCCGAATCGCCGGAGGTCCCGTACACGGCAGCCGAGTTGAACGGCAAGGTGACGGCGGATTCGCCGTCAAGCACTTCGTTGATCAACATTAGGGTGTTAGATCCGGATCCCGAGGTGGCGGCGCTGATCGCGAATCAGACCGCCGCCGCGTTCATTGACGTGGTGGCTAACGAGTTGGAGCCAGCGGGGCCGGACGGCGTCAGCCCGGTGGCGATTCACGTGATCGGGCCGGCGACCCCGCCCGGCGCGCCGAGCGGCTTGGGTCCGCTCCGGACTGGGGCGATTGGGCTGATGATGGGGCTGGTGTTCGGGGTGGCGATCGCGGTCCTGCGGTCCAAGGTCGACACACGGGTGCGGAGCGAGGAGGACGTGCGTACGGCATCGGGCAAGCCTTTGCTGGGAACTATCGCGTTCGATCGCAACGCGGTGGCTTCCCCGCTGATCGCTGAGGCGGACCCGGATTCCATGCTGTTGGAGCACTACCGGGCGCTGCGCACGTCGCTGTCCTACGTCAATCCGGGCGGGCCGCTGAAATCCTTTGTGATCACCAGCTCCGGACCCGGCGTGGGAAAGACCCTGACCGCGTGCAACCTGGCCTGGGTGACGGCCCGCGCGAGCGCTCGCGTTCTGCTGCTGGACTCCGACCTGCGCCATCCGCGCGTCTCGAAGACCATGCACATACCCAGGACCCCCGGCCTGTCGGACGTGCTGGCGGGACGGATCGAGCCCAGGGACGCCATCCAAAACTGGGGAGGCAGCGGACTTAGCATTATGCCGGCCGGCCACACCCCGCCGAACCCCAGCGAGTTGCTCGGCTCGAGGACCATGCGGGACCTGATGGCCTACCTTGAGGCGAATTACGACTTGGTGATGGTCGACTCGCCGCCCGTGGACCTGTTCACGGACGCCACCCTGTTGGCGAAGCTGACCGAGGGCGCGGTGGTGTTGGCGGCCTACAAGAACACCAAGGCGCACGGGTTGGCGAAGGCCGTCGAGTTGATTGAGGCGGTCGACGGCAACGTGTTCGGCGTGGTGCTGACGTGCGCCCCGGACGCTGGCTCGGAGTATTACGGCAGTTATTACGGGGGCAGGCCGGTCAGAACGGCGACCGACTCGTCGGGGCGGCGCGCGCACCGCTCCTCGGCGGCAAAGCGATGAGCCCGCGTTGAGCCGACCGTTCAGCGTGTTGGCGGTGTGCACCGGCAACGTTTGCCGCTCGCCCATGGCCGCCGCGCTGATAGCGCGGCACCTCGTGCGGGCGGGGGTCGGCTCTGGCCTGGTCCAGGTGGAGTCTGCGGGCACCCACGCCTTGGCGGGCGCACCCACCGACCCGCCCGTCCTGGCCATGCTGGAAGGCCTCGGCGCCCGGCCCGACACGCCGCACCGGGCGCGTTTCGTCACCGAAAACCTGGTGGACCAGGCCGATCTGATTCTGGCCATGGCGCGGGGCCACCGCGACTGGATGGTGCGCGAATGGCCGGCTGCGGGCCGCCGGGTCTTCACCCTGAGAGAGCTGGCCGGGATCGCGGTGCAGTTCCCCTCCGAGGGACCGGTGCCCGTGGGCGGCGCCAAGGGGCGCTTGATTGGCTGCGGGTCTGCGGGGGATCCGGTCGGCGGAATACGCCCGGCCTTGACCCGCGTGGTGGAAACCGCTTCGGCGTTGAGGGGCCGGGCCACGCGGGGGTTCGCGCCGCGTGACTTCGATGTGGTGGACCCCTACCGCCGCCCCCCGGAGATCTACCGCCAAATGGCGGCGCAACTGGCCCCCGCAGCCCAGCAGGTGGCGGACTGGATAGCCACCCATGTTGAAAGGGCGGGCGCGACGTCCGCATAACGTCCGGTTTGCCGCCGTGCTTCGGGCCGCGTCGGTTGGATTCGGGTCGGCGCGAACGTCGGGCGGCCCCGCCATACGGTGGCGAACAGCGTGGCCACCTTCGTGTCGCCTCCGGTCTCCGGAGGGGCTACGTGGGTCTGGCTCATCGCCGCACTCGCTTCGGCAGCGCGTCATCGGCCCGGGCGCGGCCGAATTCCGTCTCGTAGGGGTCGGTCGCCAGCACGATGCCGTTCAGTATTCCCAGCCCCGACGCGACCGACAGCACCGCACCGAGGCTGACCCCAAGGTCGCCATGCTCCAGCCGCCCAAGCGTGCCGCGCGCTATCCCGGCTCTGTCGGCCACCTGCTCGGCCGTCAAGCCCAGGAGCTTCCGCCAGGCGGCGAGTTGCTGGCCGATGTCGCCGGCTGCGGCCTTGACCATGCGTGTGGGGGGACGCGATCACATGTGGTGGCTCCCAGTAGTGTGCTCTTGGGCGACCACAATAGCGCTTTAGGGTCGGCAAAGCGATCGCTATCCTTACTCGGTTGAAAAGGCGACCACCCGGTCGCCCTGCAGGATGCGGTCTTCTCATAACCCAGGCAGAGCGGGTTGGCGAACCGCCCGAATGACGGCGAGAAGTGCCACGCGCCTCAGGTCGGCGGGCGGGGGCCAAGTAAGCTTGTCGGCAAGTAAGCTTGCCTTGTGGGCGGCGAACCGATCATACTGGCGAGCGCGTTCAGGCATGGTCAAGCGCTGACGGCCAAAATCCCCTTCACGCGTTGCGATTCGAGGTTGTCCACTTTGTGCAAGGAGACGGCATGGTGATGGTGGTCGGTCCCAGCAGAATCGGAATCCTGATTGAGGTAGGAGTTGTCGAATGGTACGGCGACGTGGCGATAGCGCATTCGCGCACGACGACCAGGGGAAATACCTGAGGTGGTTGAAATGAAGCGATCTTTGAAAGATCTGGAGGCGAGGGCGGACGCGTTGGCCGACGCGTTCGAGGACTACGAACCTACCGAGGCGGATCTGGGAGCTCCTCTTCCCCCGCTGACGGCGGTGCGCTTGGCGGCCTGGCGACGGGATGCCGCCGAGCGCGACTTGGCGCAGGCAGTCCGCGCGGCACGGGAAGAGAACGTGTCGTGGCGCAAAGTGGGAGATGCGATCGGCACCTCGGGCGAGGCCGCTCGGCAGCGCTACGCCCCTTTGTAGTGCGTCACCCGCGCTGACTCGCCGCGCTGGCGCCGAGTCAGCGCGGGCTTGGCCGAGTCCCGATTCGTAGGAACCGGTCGCGAATACGGTGCTGTCCAGAAGCCCCAACCCTGAAGCCACCGACAGCACCGCGCCCAGGTTCCCCCCAGGCCACCGTGCTTCAAGCGTCCCCGCCGCCACAAGGGCCTCCAGTAGGATTGCCGCCGTGAGTGCCTCGCCGTCCTTGCGCCAATCGTTGCGTGACGCTACCCCCTACCTGGCCCTGGCTTTGCTGGCGCTGATTGTCTTGACAACGAGCCCGCTATCCCCCTGGAGCACTGCGGTGCAGACGGCGGACTCGTCGGACTTCTTCTACGAGGGTGCACGCGTTCTGGCCGGAGCTGCGCCTTACGTTGACTTCTTCGACCACAAGGGACCTGCGATCTTCCTGATCAACGCAGCGGGCCAGGTTGTTCTCGGCGAGTTGGGGGTGTGGTTGGTCGAGTTGATTTCACTCTCGTTGGCGGCGTCGATCTGCTACCGAACCATGCGGGTCTTGTTCGGGACCCGAGCTTCCTTCTTGGGCACGGCCACCGTGCTGGTGTTTGTCGTCTCGTGCTTGGAGCACGGCAACTTTACCGAGGAATACGCTCTGCCTCTGGAGATGGCGGCGCTGGCGGTGCTGGTTCGTTTCGCTGCGGTAGATCGCCTAGGCCGTGTGGGTGCGGTGACAATGGGAGTGACTTGCGCGGCCGCGTTCTTGCTGAAGCTCACGACGGTCCCGCTGTGGGCGGCTTACTGCCTTGGGGTCGCCGTGTTCCTGATGGCTCGCCGCCGGACTCGCGAGGCTGCGGCCGCAGCCGTATGGTTTTTGACTGGAGCGTTGGCTGTACTGGTGCCAGTGTTCGGCTGGTTGGCCGCGAGGGGCGCGCTGGGAGCCTGTTTTGACCAGATGATCGCCTTCAACCGGGAGTACGCGGGGATCATGGGTCCAGGCGAGTCAGTCGGAATGCTCGTCAAGTACTTTGCGCGGCCCGACACGCTCGCGGCCGTCTCCGTTCTTGTCTCCGGCGGCATGGCGCTCTGGGCCTGGCGGCGCCAGACGCGTGGGATCAGGGGGGGGGGGGGGGCTCCGCAAGAACGCGAGCAGTCGTTTTGCCATCTGGCAGATTCCTTGGCGCTGACCGTGTCTTGTTGTTGTCGCTGAGCAACCTGGCCGCGCTGATTCTGCTGCTCGTGGCTGCGGCGATGCCTGGCCGCGCTTACGGGCACTACTTGTTGGTGCTGGCCCCCTGCCACGCACTTGTTTGCGGCTTCTTGTGGCGGGCGACGGTGGTGTTCATCGCTCGACGGAGGCCTGCAGCGCGAACTGTGCTGGCGATTGGCCTAGCGGTGTGCGTTCTGGCGGCAGGCTCGCTCTACGTGGCCTTCAGGCTCGCGCACAAGTCGCAATTCGGATTCTCATCCAGCGGCCCGGAGGCCGGGTTCCAGGCCGAAATGGCAGACGCCATCCGGAGCAACACCCCCAACGAAGAGCCGATTCAGGTCTACGGAAACGCGAGCTGGATCTACCTTGCGTCGGATCGTCTAGCAGCCACAAAGTACCATTACATCCCGCTAAAGGGCGAGCCGCCAGCACTCCGTGGCGAGGTGCTCGGCCTGATCGAGGACGCCCGTCCGCGCGTGATCATCGACGTAGACGACAGACTCAAGGCGACTGGCTTTGATCTCCTCCAATACAGCCTGGTCTACCAGCAGGTCGACAACGGTCTGCCAATGACCTACAGGGTCTACGCACTGCCTCAGGAGATCCCGTCCCAGGGGTAGATCTCATGACTCGTCTCATAGGCAGTGATTGGATTATGTGGGGTGGTGGGGTGGCGTTCCTGGTGGTGGCGGTGGCTGACCGCTTGTAGCTCGTGCACAGTTTCCGATGCACGAATCTCGCCGTTGAAGACCGCCAGATCGCTGCCGGTCAGGAAGGCGCGTGTCCTTGGCTGGGGATGGTTGCACCGCACTACCCCCAAGGTGGTTTGGCCGGATCATGGGCCCCGGGGACCTGCGCCAGTCCGACTGCTCGGCGCGTGCCGTTTCGAAACGAGGGGCCTCATGTACACTCGACTGGCGACGAAATGATGCAAAGACCTAATCAGAAGCAGGTGACTCGCATGAGGGTGTTGGTGACAGGAGCTGCCGGATTCATCGGTAGTTCCTTGGTTGACTATCTCTTGTCCGCGACGGACTACCACGTTGTGGGGATCGACAGCTTCTCCGACTACTATTCTGTGGGGACCAAAGAGAACAATATTCGGGATGCTGGGCTGTCTGAGAGATTTGCTCTGCTCCGTTGCGATCTTCTCTCTGCGGACCTTGAGGCCATCGTCCGGGAAGTCGATGTCATCTTCCACTTGGCTGGCGAGCCGGGGGTGAGGGGATCGTGGGGGCATGGATTCCGAAACTATGCGGACGCCAACATACTTGCGACACAGCGGTTGCTAGATGCAGCCCTAAGCTGCACACGGTTGCGGCGGTTCGTGTACGCCTCGTCCTCCTCAGTGTACGGGGACGCTGACCGGTACCCAGTCACCGAAATGACATTGCCGAATCCGCTGAGTCCCTATGGTGTCACAAAGTTAGCGGGCGAACATTTGTGCGGGCTATATGGCAAGGTGTTCAACCTCCCCACCACAATGCTGAGGTACTTTACCGTCTACGGTCCGCGCCAGAGACCGGACATGGCGTTCACCCGCATGCTTCGCTGCGCCGCGACGGGCACCGAATTCGATCTCTACGGCGACGGCTCGCAGATCCGCGACTTCACCTATGTGGCCGACATAGCAGCAGCGAACATTGCGGCGGCGGAAGGAGACCAGGCACCGGGCACAGTGATAAACCTTGCCGGGGGCTCGGAGGTGTCTATGCGGGAAGCGATTTCGGAGATCGAGAAGGTTACTGGGAAAAGCCTCCTTTTACGCACTCAAGGGCGTGCGTCCGGAGATGTGATGAGGACTGGTGCCGAGACTGAGCGCGCCCATCGATTGTTGGGGTGGCGGCCCCGAGTGGGCCTGTCAGAAGGCCTGGCGAGGCAGTATCAATGGATTGTTGAGGAACTTGAACGCACAACGGTCGGTTCAGAATGAAGCGAATCGTATTCGCAGTTTCAAACTGCAAGAGAATCGGCCCAGTGAAGCAAACCCTGAATATAATCAGGGGGCTGGACAGGGCAGCATTTGAGCCCATTTTGGTGACGCTTTTTCCTGAAATGGACCAATCCACTTTGATAGCCGCTTATGTGGATGAAGTGCGAGAGAGGCACTGTCTCGGTCTGAGCCGTGCGCAAGCCGCAGTTCAAGGGAAGCGCCACCTGAACGAATTACTGGAGAAGATCGAGCCCGACATTATCCATGCTGTCGGTATGCCCATCTACTCTTACAGCCTCGGATACAGAAGCGCAGGACACGTAACGACGCTGCGTGCATACCTGCCCGTTGATTATCGCGATCGGTTTGGGAAGCTGGCTGGAGGGCTGCTAGCTAAGAGAGATGTTGAGTTGATCAGGCGGCAGCAGGCTGCGGAAGAAGGCGTGGTGACTTGTTCAATGGCACTCGCCGAGCTTTATGAGCGAGAGCACGGTCTGTGCCTGAAGGTGATCCGAAACGGTGTTGACACGAATTCCTATGCACCGCGAGCCGAAGGCGAGCGGCAGTCAGCACGGAGGTCATTGGGCCTGCCGAGGGAGGGCCTAATCGTGACTTATGCCGGACCAATGATAGATCGAAAAGACCAGCAATCGGCAATCGAAGGATTCCTGGCCTCGCGAATATCTGGTTCGCACCTGCTACTCCTCGGCGGAGGCGAGAACTACGACAAGTTGAGGAAACGATACTCGCGCCACTCGGCAATTATCATGCCTGGAGACGTGGAACAGGTCCGAGAGTATCTCGCTGCTTCAGATCTCTATGTGTCCACAAGCAAGTCTGAGGGGTTGCCGAATGCCGTTTTGGAGGCAATGTCGGTGGGTCTCCCCGTTGTGCTATCCGACATTCCGCAGCATCTGGAAGTTCTGCGGTTGGCGGCTTCGGTGGGGACTTCGTACGCTCTAGGCAGGACTTCCGATCTTGCCGAGAAACTGCTGGGTATGGCGAATCGGGATTTGGCCGGTATGGGACGGTCGGCTTCCTGTGCGGTTCGGAAGTCACTGTCTTCCGTTGAGAACAGCAGACAATACCAAAGACTATATGATCGGCTCAATATGCAAAGAGGGGCGTGATGTGATCGAACTATTGCGGCGTGCAGCCGCCAACCCGCCCATGTATGGATTGTTTGCAGCGAGGCGGTGTTGGCCGCGTGGCGAAGCGTGGGACAGAAGATACTTGACCCTGCTGTATCGCGTGATGACCGGATGGAGGCTCGATCTGGACAAGCCGGTGACGTGGACGGAGAAACTGCAGTGGCTGAAACTATACGATAACAACCGCCTCTACCCGACGCTTGTCGACAAAGTTGCGGTGAAGGACTACGTCGACAGTTTGGGCGAGAGCATTTGTGTCCCGCGCACATTTGGTGTTTGGGAGCGGTTCTCAGATATAGACTTTGAGCGCCTACCTGAGCAGTTCGTGTTGAAGACGACACACGACTCTGGCGGGACTGCAATATGCCGGAATAGGGCGGAATTCGATGCGGCAGCAGCAAAAAAGGTCATTCGGCACTCCATGGGTCACCGCCTGCACAAGCAAAACCTAGAATGGCCCTACTCCGGCGCGGTCCCACGAATTCTAGCTGAGGAATTGTTGCCGGGAGATCCGCCGGATAGGTCGCCTATTGACTACAAGTTCTTCTGCTTCAACGGAAGAGCCGAGTGCGTGTTAGTGTGTACCGACCGGGACATCGGGTATCCGAAACTCTTCTTCTTCGATCGGAGTTGGAGATTTCTGCGCTATAATCGGCAGTCGATCGCGCTGGCGCCTGGGTTTTCGCTGCCGAAGCCGCCCGCTATTGATGAGATGTTCGACTTGGCGGGGCGATTGAGTCGGGGAATGCCGTTCGTGCGAGTGGATTTGTACTGGTCTAAGGATCGGATCTATTTCGGGGAGTTTACCTTCTACCCGACGAGCGGGTTCTATCGGGAGATTCTTCCGGAAGCCAACTTGTATCTGGGTTCTCGGATCGACCTTAGGCTCTCCGCCGGGCATAGCGAGAAGGGCGCGCGTCACCGTTGACGGTTGGCCTTTCCGGGTCAGGCTAGACATGGGAGATGGATAGAGGGGGTAGGCGGAGTGCTGAAGCCTGGAGCGACTGCCAGTCGCGTACGTGGCTGCGGAATCGTGAAGGTGCAACCCGGAGAAGGGAACGAGAGAATGCCGCGTGCGGGGGTTGGGTCGATCAACCGATGTTCGGAAGAGCTATGGGATCTGATTGATCCGGGGTACGTGCCGCGTTTCGAAGGGGATCCGGATCAGGCGGGTAGGCGAGGATCTTCGGCACCTGGGGCCTCGGGAGTGGGACCACGCGCCCAATGCATTTGTGGGTGCGGGTCCCCGCAGATGAAGTACGGGGTCGAGATGGGCGAATTGAACTAGGGGTAGTGGTGTCGTCAACTATGGATGGTTTGTCGGAGGCAGGGCACCAGAAAGACAGCGGTTCGCCGCCGGCGCTTCGGGCCGGTGTGTGGTACACGGCAACCATCGTCTTTACTCGTGCATCGGGCCTAATAACGGTTCCACTGTTCGCCCGACTACTGACGAAGGAAGAGTTTGGAACCTATTCCAATTTCGTAGTCGTTGTTCTGATTGTGGGAATACTCACTGGTTTTCGGGGTTCCTTGGCGATCCCTCGAATGAAGTTGGATCTGGGAGGCCAAATTGACCGCTTCTGCTTCTCAACCCTTGCCTTGACGTCGATCATTACGCTAGTATGCTATGGGCTTTCGCTGTTGTTCAAACAGGCGATTATGGGGTTGCTGGGCTTGAGCGAGATCTACCTGCACATTATGTTTGTCTATCTGCTGGCATTTCATGCATTCGAGATTATGGCCTCTCGCGCTCGGGCATTCTACCGATATAGGCTGTTCGCGATCTTGAGCGCCGGCTCGACGCTCGGCGGCGCAGCGCTGTCGTTAGTGTTTGTCGTGTTCTTTCGAGACCATCTACTCGGGCGTACGATTGGGCAGTACCTTCCCGGAACTCTAATTGGTTTTGGTCTCTATGTCTTCCTGGCAATTAAGTCGAAGGGAATTACTTTCAAATACTGGGGCACGGTTGCGGCGCTATGCCTGCCGTTGGTGCCAAATGTCTTGTCGCTCTATGTGTTGAGCTCTTCTGACAGAATTATGATCACGGCATATTGGGGTGCGGCGAATACGGCGCTGTACGCACTGGCCGCTAGCCTGGCGAGTATTGTAGGGGTGCTGTTCCACGCTATGAATGACGCCTGGTCACCTTGGCTATTTGAAAGGCTCAGCCTTGGCGCCGCGGGTATCGTACGAAGGGCGTCAAGCGAATATTTCCTTGTATGTATGACCTTGTGTGTCACCGTGATTCTGCTGAGCCCGGAGGCAATTGGGCTGCTGGGGGGCAAGTCTTTTCAGGATTCCCTTGGGTTGGCACCCCCGCTGATCGTAGGCAGTCTATTTCAGGCTTCCTATGGCCTGTACGCCAATTTGCAGTTTTATTGCAAGAAGACTGTAGGAATCGCGGTCGGATCGGTGGTGGCCGCGTCTGTGAACTTGGTGCTCAACCTGATACTGGTGCCGCAGTTTGGTATGTACGCGGCCGCGTATGATGCTTTGGTTGGCTACGGAGTGCTGCTGGCAGCGCACTATTTGCTGGTGCGACGCTTGGATTACCATAGGGTGTATAGCGTGAAGGTGATTGTGGGAGGCACCGTAGGGTGCATCGGATTGATTCCGGTCGCCTTGTGGTCGTACGACCACGTCGTGTTTCGATTCTGTCTCTTGGGCACCCTGGTTGGGGGGAGTGCGGCGTGGCTCGTCACACGGCGCCGGGCGCAGAGAATGGAAGATGAGGGACAGGGCGGAGGAAGGATGCGAGAGGAGATTTGACGCCGTTTGGGGGTATTTCTGACATGCGTGGCGGTTGAAGGGCGACTGCCTGTTTAATTGAGATGGGCGCAGACGGTGAAGCGTTGGAATGGGGTAGGTTGAGGTTGATTGCGGTCAGCGGGGAGGAATTGGTTCATGAACTAGACTGGCGGCGTGCAGGGCGCAGATGTGGCCGCTAGGGCTTGGACCGAGAGCCGAGGAATGGTTGATGGCCAACGGTATTTGGATGGTTTTCGCGTGACACGACCCGATCTCAACCACTCGGGCGGGGCGGTTCAGGGCTTCGTCGCGGGGGTGTCTTTGCTGGCAGATGGGAGGCTCGTGATCCGTTGGTTGCCGATGATCTTTGCCTGTCTTGGCGTAGGCGGAGGGAAGGAGCTTGGTCCTTTGGGTGGCGGAGATTGCGGCCACGGCTGGAGAGGCCTCGGGGACGTGAGCTCTGGAGTGGCCACTGCCGTAGACCAAGTGGTGTGCGCAGAGGTGTGTAGCGACGTCCAAGGCTCCGCCCCTCGAGGCGTTCGCTGGTGCCGAAGCGGTCGTGCGGGGGGAGCAGATGGTGATTCCTATCTCGATTGTGCCCTCGGCTTTGGTGGTGGTCATCCGGCGACCTTGGAGAATCTGGCAGCACCACGGGATGTCGGCCAGGTCTGGTGTGGCACCGGCTTACGCTATGCCGGTGGCGTTCGCAGAGTGGCTCGGCACCGTGGGACGGCGCGCACTGGTCTCCCACGACGGCGAACTCGCAAGCCCGTCCAACGGCAAAGGCAGGCCGCGGTTGACTCTCAGACCGTAGTGGGGACCGTAGTGCCCGATCGGCCGGACTGCACCGACCAATGTGCGTATTGTTTCCAATGGCGAGATGGCTCCATGCAAGTTGAACAAGGAGAGCAGTTCGCATGCAGTGGTCACTTCTTTGGTCTCCGTGCCAATCACTACTGGTTTGACGGCCAATGCGGAGCCGCAGGTCAAACCACCGGCCAGGCACTGTGCGTCCTCAGTGTGGTTCTTCGCACCCCTGAGCGTCTTCCCTTTGAGACCCACGACCGCACGACCGTCTGCCGATGTTCGCCCTACGGACGCCCATCCCCCGAACGGCGCAGACAGGACGCAGACGTTCGGGGTGCCGAACAACTCCAGGACTGCCAGCTTGAACAGGGCGCGACAGCCCGACCCCAAGCGCTCCCGGACTTGGGCTCCCGTGCAAGTCGCTCACTCCGTCATTGCCCCCAGGAGCTTGGCGCGCGCCGAAACGTCGTCGATTATCAGGACCAACGCGGTGGACAATCCGGGGTTCACCGAGTGCTGAGGGGACAGGTACGCGATCGCGTCAAGAGCACGGACAAGATTCCGGGCGTGCAAGGATTTAGGATCGGCTTGGGGCCCGCCCAGCCGCGAGAATGGCTCTGCTCGCGGGATTCAGCGAGGGTCCCGGCGAGAACATCACTCTTGATCGCTGCGGCTAGGGCAATGTCTTCCCGCCGTCCCGAAAGGCGTGTCGCCATCAAACAAGCAAGTCAGCATGTCCCATCACCGGATTGGGAGACGTCCAGGGATACGGTCTCTTTTGTCGCAGAATGCCGAAAGCAAGGTCATGCGCCCGTCGCAAAGGCTGATGGAAGCTCCCGTGCGGCACTCCAATGGGTCCACTACGGCAAAGCGAACGCGAGCGAGAAGACGGTGGCGCTGTGAATGCCTTCTTCCCTGGCACGCTCGGCCTCGGGCTATTCCTAGCATGTGCGGTCGGCCTGGGGCTGCTGATTCTGTGGTGGTCTCGGGGGTCCGTCAACTCTGCTCCGATAATCGGTCCGCTTCTCTCAGGGATTGGGCTCGGACTCACGGTTGCCTGCGTCCGACTGGTCCTCGCGCCAACTTTGCAGGCGGATGAAATAGAGTGGAACCGTCTCGCTATCGTCGCCGCGAACGAGCTCATGGGCACAGGTGAAGAATACTCGGCCGGCTCTCAGCAGGGCAAAGATGGCTACGCCTGGATTCTTGGCGGGGTGTACGCTGTGTTCGGACCAAACGCCGAGTACGCTGTGATCATAAATCTGCTGGCAGGCATGTCGTCGGGAGTAATGATCGCGCGAGTCGCCGAACTGATAGGTGTCGAAGCGGGTCTCTCTGCGAATTCGGTGGCCGGAGCGACGAGGATTTCGGCCCTTATGATCGCAGTTTCTCCGGTGATGGCCTATTGGCAAGCTTGGGTACTGCGCGAGACGTTGACTGTCTTTGCGATTTCGCTGGTGGCACTCTGCCTGGTCAAATCGTTGGTCGGGGTTGGTCGGGGGAACCTCGTCGGCATGATCTTCGGCTGTTGCCTAATCTATTGGCTGCGAAGTCAACTTGCTCTTGCGGCAGCGGCGGCCTTAGTCGGCTCGTGGGTGGTCGCAGCAGCCCAACGGAGCAAGCACAGAGCACTGTATACAACCGGGGCGCTTGTGCCATTGGCGGCCATAACAGTCGTGGCACAACGGTTCGCTGCGTCGGCTTTTGAAAGGGACTCAGATAGATTGGTAACAGTCATCACCGCTCTGTCGGAAAATGCGAGTTCGGGATTCTTTGATGAGCCGACGGGGAAGATTGGTCTTGCCGAGATGGTGGTGCATACGGGTCCGCGCGTCCTGGCGGGGCCATTTCCATGGGAATGGCGGATTTCCCCGAGTATGGTCCTTGGCGCTGTTGAAGGCTTCATCTGGCTTTTGACTCTAATACTGGCCGTACTCGGCACAACGGCGGCACCCCGATTCGGCGCGTATCGGGGACGGACGGCGGGAGCGGTTGCGGGTTTATGGACCTTGGCGGGGGGACTCTTGTGCGCGTTTACAGTCACTTTGGGTAACTATGGCATAGTTGCACGAATGAGGCCGCTCGCTTGGTGCTGCCTGGTGCCAATTGCGGCCTACTCCATCGCCATGCGACGTGCGAAACGGTCCTCTTCAGCGCTACCTGCCGCGCGGAGCGGACGGCGGTGGCCAGTTTCCTGACCCGTCCCGCCTAGAGTGGTCAGGCGTTGCCGATTGCCTCGGCATACGTGGCGCGCATGATGCTGTCCACCACGGACTTGTCGAATCTTAGGGCAAGCGAGCGGTTGTGAACCTCGATTTCGGCTCGGTCATGCGCAGCACTATTGAGAATCGCTTTGATCCCCTTGGCTACCTGCTCGGGTTCAAGTGGATTCGGTACGAGATAGCCGCTCCTTCCGGCATCCATGTAGTCCTGAATGCCTCGCACGGCGGAGCCTACAAGCGGTAGTCCGGATGCCATGGCCTCCAGGCCGAAGACTCCGAGCCCCTCTCGAAGTGAGACGCTAATGGCAATGTCGGCAGCAGCAAGGTATGGGACAATATCCGATTGAAAGCCTTGTAGATGTATCTGTCGAGCAATCCCGAGTTGACCTGCTAGCCCGAGAAGATGGCCGCGTTCAGAACCGGTGCCGCATATGGCATAGTGAAGGTTCTTCATACGAAGGAGGCTGACGGCTCGAATGACAGTGGCATGGTTTTTGTTGCCGTTGAGTTCACCTACGGACAGCAACAAGTGGTCATCTGACCCAAGACCGAGGTCGCTCCGTACGGCCTCTGCGAACGTTGTCGGGGAGGGCGTTGAGAACCGAGAACAATCGACGCCCACACCAGGAATGCGCACCACCTTCGTCGCATGCATTTGGCGCCGAGCCAAGCTCTCGTCCTCTTCGTTTACGGTTAGAAGAACGTCCGTGAATCGGGAGAGGGATCTTTCTAAAGGGTAGTAGATAAGCCAGTTGCGTCTCGGGCCTCCCTTCATGAAATGGAAACCGTGCGCTGTATACAGGATTCGACGGACTCGCCCGCGCAGAGCGAAACGGGACAGGGCTGAAGCGGCGGGTTGGTGCGTGTGCAGAATGTCGAAACGCCTGGCGCGCTGGAGTTCCCGTAAGGATCGCACCACGTCGCGCGCGCCCTGCAGACTTCCTGCGCCGCGTTCAAAAGCGATGTGGTGGCAGGGCACGTTGATCGCGGCGAGTGCGGCTCGGAACTCGTCATAGGCCTCGCGGCTCATCTCGCCAGTCGATTCGGTGTTAGTGGCGACCTCAACGTCGCAGCCGAGATCCTGGAGGATGGCTAGATTTCGCATGTTGAAGGACCTGATCATGGATGGTGTGGCCGCAACCATGAGGATTCTGGGGCGAGTCATGCCGCGCTCGCCGTGCCGTTTGCGCCGGAACCCCAAGATGCAGAGGTTGATGTGCGCTGTCCGCCTAGCAACAACCGGGCGAGTTGGTGTACCGATGCCGCTTCTTTCAACCGCAACTGGGGAGGAGACTCGATTCGCTCATGGAGTTGGCCAGGGAAACGAACGCGGATGCAGTCCCAGCCACGGGCGATCGGAGCGTTGAAGTCCTTCGCTGGATTGTCGCCCACGTATACCAATCTTGCTGGATCAAGCTCGACGCTCTGCTCAACGAGTGCGAAGGCTCTAGGATGCGGCTTCCAATAGTCCGCTCCCCAAAGGTCAGTCAGAACCACTAGATCAGCATAGTGGCCTAGCTCCAAGGCTTTGGCTTTCGCGTGTTGGGAGGTCAGGGGCCCGTCGCTGATGATCGCTGTCTTGAGCCCTCGTCGCCGGAGGTTATGGATCATCTCGGCCATGCCCTCAATCATTTGCAGCCTGGGTGGGTGGCCACGGTATTGGGCAACCAGTTCCTCGACAGTCCAAGATCTGCCGATTTGTGGAAACCTCTTCAAGAGCGCGTCGAAATGGTCGAGTCGGACGCCGCGCTGGAATCTACCCCACATGAATCGGTAGATCTCGTGGGAGGTGACACTGCTGGTCCTATCCAAGGGATTCAGCGAATCATTGCTGACCATGTCGGCGATGAACCGAAAACCGCTTGCGACGTAGTCGCGCTCCAAATAGAGGGTGTCGTCGAGGTCGAAGACCACGCCTAGCGGACTTAGGTCCACAGCGGCCCCGCTGCAAAGTGCTCCACGTGGAAGCGGCTCATGTGCAGGCCGCGAACATAGGAGCCCAGTTCCACTTGGATCGGGCGACCTTCGAGATCGGCGACTATCCAGTCCGTGTACCGGCCGCCGGCGGCATGGGAAAGGGGGTAGCCGCCGCCGAAGCGCGGATTCACCTCAGTAAGCACTGGACCAGTATCGGTTATGAAAGCCTGAAGAGTCACCGGACCGCGCCCGCCGCCCGCTGAGACGGCGTTTAAGTGCAAATTCCGGGTGTTTAAGACGTCGATGAGCCATGAGCGCAAGTCGTGGTCGTCAATGGTCACTCCTTGGATGGACTCTCCCGCCAGGGTTCGGATTCGGCGGCGGGGCACATAGTGCACCACTTTGCCGCCGGAAGAAATGAGGGCGTCCACAGTGATCTCCGGGCCTTTCAAACACTCTTGGATGACGGGCTGGGGCACAAGTGGGAGCAGACCCTTCACACCTTCCCGGTTCGTGTAGAACACGTGTCTGCTTGCACTCCCGTGGCGCGGCTTGATCACAATGTCGACGGTCGCGTTATTGAGCCGGGGTACGTCACGCTATTGAGCCGAACGCGCGTCACCGATTTGAGCCACCTGCGATGCCGTTGACCTCCTCCTAAGCCTCCTGACTGCCGTGAACGGTGGTGGCTCAATAACGTGACACCGACCGGCTCAATTCACTGAGTGTCGACACACAAAATCCCCCCGGCGGCCCCCGCCAGGCTTGGCGAAAGCCCGGCCAGAATGAATAGCTCAGTGTCGATCGTGGGTGCCAGGACGTCGATCCGGTAGCGTTCCACGCCAGCTAGCAACGCGTCCGCGTAGTCTGATGACGTCACCGGAGGCAACCTGAGGTGTCGGTCCGCGAATTGAAGTGATGGGGCTAGGCCGTCAACATCGGCGGCCACTACCTGGCCGCCTGAAGGCTGAACTGCCTCGGAGAAGGCCCTCACAAGGCCCACCCTCCGCCCGGCGCTAGTCAAGAGCACGTTAGTCAAGATGCGGACCGCGCCGGAACACACTGAGGGCGACGACGGCTGGTTCTCGGAAATGCGCGTCTAGCAGATCGTTGGCTCGCTCGAACACCCGTGGAAGTATCCGGACGAGGGGCACCAGGTTGGTTTGAGGGTGCGGGGCGGCATCTGGACTGACGCGCGCGCGTGGCGACGGTCGAAGAAAACTCGACGGCGGAAGCCTCTTGCAGTTCGATACACCAAGTATTGCATGGGATCAGAAGCAGTCGATACTGCCGTGGGGGAGGGGGGCTTCCTTTGCCGGTACTCCCTTGACCATTGCTCCGGCGGGCACGTTTCTGGTCACACATGAGGCGGCGCCGACAGTCGCGTTGGCACCGACGGTCAGACCCTGGAGGATGACTGCGCCAGCGCCTAGTAGAGTGCCGTTCGCGACATGAACCTCCCCCGAGACTATTGACCCGGGGTTGGCGGACACGAAGTCTTCCAATACGGAATCGTGTCCTATCACCACGCCAGGATTGACGTGGACAAAACGGCCCAGCCTGACGTTGGTCGACAGGTTCGCCCCCGCGCAGATGACGGTGCCAATTCCGATCTGGCTGCGGCTGCCAATCAAGGCGGAGGGATGGATCAGCGCTGGGGAGAACACCCTGCGGCCGACCTTTTGGGCGATTGCCGCCCGCGCACCTGGAGAGCCGACACCAATGACCGCCTGGGTTTCGCTGTCCTCGCTCAGCCAGCGGTCAATTGGGCCGAGCCACGCTATGGCCCGGTCTGCTAGCCGTTCGAGCGCTTCTTCAGATGGCGCGTCATCGACCACCCCGACCACGGTGTGAACCGGTTTGGGTGTGGCGCGGTTGATCGCTTCGATCACGTCCAGAGTTTCGCGGCCAAAGCCGCCGGCGCCAATGATGACAAGTTCAGCCATCGGTCGCCTCCGGCATGAACTCGGGCATGGTGGCGTGGCCGCGGGCGGCGATCCCGGCTCTGCGGAGAACCATCGCCAATGTGCGGGCCAAGATCACAATGTCCATTTTCCATGAGCGGCCGTCTACGTAGCGGACGTCGAGGCGAAGGCGCTCGTCCCAAGATATGTCGTTGCGGCCGTTGACTTGGGCCAGCCCAGTCACGCCCGGACGCACCTCGTGGCGGCGGGCTTGGGTTGCCGTGTAGCGGTCTAGATATTCGACCAAGAGCGGTCGGGGGCCCACCATGCTCATGTCGCCGCGCAGCACGTTCCATAGGGTGGGCAGTTCGTCAAGGCTGGCGGCGCGGAGTGCCTGGCCGAGCGGAGTCAGACGGTCCTCGTCGTTGACCAGGCCGTTCGCCGGGTCTATCGGTTTCATTGTGCGGAACTTGCGCAGCCTGAAGACCTTGCCATTGCGACCTGGGCGCAATTGAGCGAAGATCACCGGTTTGCCCAAGCGCGCGCGTACCACTGCAGCCACTGTGGCGATCACGGGGGAGAGGACCAGGAGGCCTGCTCCCGACGCCGCGATGTCGAAAGCCCGCTTGGAGATCTCATAGGTTCGCAGCTGGCGTTTCACGCGGAGCGCTCCTGCCGGAAACGCTGGACCGCCGTCAGAACGCGGTCCCTCTGGGATTCGGTCAGGCAGGAGCCGCTCGGCAGGGCCAGGCCCGTCCGGAAAAGTCGCTCCGAAGCGCCGTTGATCCAGCTTCTGGCGTTGGCAAAGACCGGTTGCAGGTGCATGGGCTTCCACAGCGGGCGTGATTCGATTCCGGCCGCCGCCAGGACGTGGTTAAGGTCGTCCGAGGACCAGCCCGCAGTGGTTGGGTCGATCAGGACGGCGCTCAACCAGGCGTTGTCCTCCGACTCGCCGGGTGGGCCGAACATGGTCACGCCTGGCAGACCGGCGAACGCCTGCCGGTAGCGTTCCCGCAGGTAGCGGCGTTTGGCCACCATCGAGTCGAGCCGCTTTAGCTGGGCGCGGCCCACGGCCGCCAACAGGTTGGACAGGCGGTAGTTGTAACCCACCTCATTGTGTTCGTACCACGGCACTGGCTCGCGGGCCTGGGTCGCTAGGTGGCGGACCCGGCGGGCAAGGGCCGCGTCGTCGGTCAGCAGGGCGCCGCCGCCCGACGTGGTCATGGCCTTGTTGCCGTTGAAGGACACCGCAGCGGCGCGTCCGTAGCCGGCGGCCGGACGGCCCGCCAGTTTGGAGCCCATGGCCTCCGCCGCGTCGGAGAACACCGGAACTCCGTAGCGGTCCGCTATGGCGTCGATCCGCTCGTGGTCCGCCACCTGCCCCAGCAAGTCCACGGGGATGACGGCCCAAACTTTGCGCCCCTCTGCGGTCAGTTGAGCCAGCGCCTGTTCGAGCAAGTCTGGGTTCATGTTGCCAGTGCCGTCTGAGTCCACGAACACCGGCTCCGCGCCCGTGTACACCACTGCGTTGGCAGTCGCCGCGAAAGTCATCGAAGACGTCAACACGACCCCTCCGGGACCCGCGCCAAGAGCCAACAGGCCAAGGTGGAGGGCCGCCGTGCCGGACGACAGCGCCACGCACTCGCTCCGGCCGCAGTAGGCCGCCAACTCGGATTCGAAGGCGTCCACCTGGGGACCCAACGGCGCGATCCAACCGGACCGGACGGCGGCCAGCAGGTATTCCTCCTCCAAGGGGCCCACGTCGGGGAGCGAGAGGCCAATGGTTGGCGGGAGAGTGGACACGGCTTCTATTCTGCTGCCCGCTTGGCGGTAACGGGTTGATCGGCATCCGGCTCGGTCTCGCCTTGGGCTGACGGGCCGAATTCGGCGGTTGCGCGGCCGGAGTGGGGAGCGGCGGGTGACCGGACGGCATCGGGCAATGGGGGAGCCACCGCCGCCATGTCCGGAACGAAGGGGTGCTCCGTGGCCTCCTCGGGGCTGAGCGGCTCCACGCGAACCCGGCGGATCAGGGGATGCGGCCCCGGCTCGCCCTCTTCGCCCGCGGAGAACAGCACCTCGTGGAGCTTCTCGCCCGGCCTGAGGCCGGTGAACTTGACGGCGATGTCGCGGCCCGACTCGGCGATCAGGTAATTCGCCACGTCCAGAATGCGGACCGGGTCGCCCATGTCGAGGACCAGCGTGTCGCCCGACTCGCCGCCGGCGCCGGCCTGGAGCACCAGTTCGCAGGCCTCCGGGATGGTCATGAAGAAGCGCGTCACGTTCGGATGGGTGACCGTCACCGGGCCGCCATGGTTGATCTGGAAGCGGAAAGTGTCCAGCACGGAGCCCCTCGAACCGAGCACGTTGCCGAACCGCACCGACACGTACGGGAGGCCCAGGCGCTTGGCGTGCCAGGCCGTCAGCCGCTCGGCCGTGCGCTTGGTCACGCCCAGGACGCTGGTTGGATCGGCGGCCTTGTCGGTCGAGATGTTGACGAACCTGTGCACGCCGCTCTCCGCAGCGCATTTGAGCACATTGGCGGTGCCGATCACGTTGGTCTTCCAGCCCTCCTCGGGGAAGCGCTCCAAGATGGGGAGGTGTTTGAGCGCGGCCGCGTGGAAGACCACCTCGGGGCGCTCGCGCTGGAACACCGCCGTGAGCGCGTCGACCTCGCGGATGTCGCACAGCACCGTGTCGCTTGTCTGCAGGAGGCCCGAACCGGAAACCGACAGGTGGACCGCGTGGAGGGCGGATTCGTCGCGGTCCAAGAGCACAACGCGGGCCGGGGCCAGGCGGTGGACTTGACGCGCCAACTCGGAGCCGATCGACCCGCCCGCGCCGGTTATCAGCACCACTCGGCCGTTGATGTAGCCGGCTATGGCCTCCAGATTGGTCGTGATTGGGCGGCGGCCCAAGAGATCCCGCACGTCCAAGTCGCGCAGCTGGTCCAGGCGGACTTTCCCGCCGATCAACTCGTGCAGCGGCGGCACCACCGAGAAGCCCAGGCCGACAGCTTTGCATTCCGCGGAAACCCTCTTGAGCAGCGTCGGGGACGCGTCCGAGATGGCCACTACCACCATCTCCGCGCCCATCCGACGGGCCAGGTCCATCAGGTCTGCCCCGGTTCCCAGCACGCGGCGGGACTCGATTTGCCGGTGCCGTTTGCGCGGGTCGTCGTCAACGAAGCCGACAATCCCGTACGGCGAGTCGGCGGTCAACGCAATTTGGCGGGCGATCTGCTGGCCTATTTCGCCGGCGCCGTAAATGAGGGTCGGCTTGGCCTGCGTTGGTCTTGGCTGGCGCTTGACCGAGTCCGTGTAGCTCCGCCAGGCGTAACGGCCCGCGAACATCAGGATGAGCGCCAGTGCGGGCAGGGCCAGAGGAATGCCGTTCGGCGGGGGCAGCGGAGTCAATTCGGCCACTCCGAAGGCCACTATCCCGATTGCGACCACCGTGGCACCCAGCAGGGACACGTCCAGGAAGCTACCGATCCGGGTCCTGCCCAGGTAGATCCTCGTGATCAGACCGCCCGTGATCTGGAGGACTGCGGCCAGGGCCAGGTAAAGGGCGGTCCCCTTCCAGAGGCTTGGAACCATGGAGAAGTCGTAGCGAATCAGGACGAACCACAGCAGCGCCACGAGCCAGCAGAACACATCCCATGCCGCCAGGCCGACAAGTCGGTGGCGTTGCAACAATCGCCGCATTGAGACCTCCTGGGGTTCTGAAGTCGGGGACCACCAAATCTCGCCGTCGGCCGCGACAAGGGGTATGCCGCGTTTGGTGTCTTCTTGCGTTCCGTGGTCCACTATATGCCCCAACCCGGGTGTAAAGGCCTTCCCCCTCCGGAACCGCAAGAAGGCGGTCAGCGAGCCAGCGCGCCCTGAACCGCCGCTGACAGTTGCGGGGCAAGGGTTTCGACGAAAGTGGCCGACAGATGATCGTCATCAAAATACGCTACGACAGAGCCCACGATGCCTCGGCAGACTTCGCGGCCGCAGATCGCATCGGTGAAGTCGAGGACCTCGACCAAGTCCGGCCCAAAGGCCGCTGCCGCATCGACCCAAGGATCCGGGGAAAGCCAATCCTCTCTTGGCCCGCTGCAGCGGTCAATGCGGTCGGCGTTCAGGGCGAGGCAGTCCGGAATGCTTCGTTCCGCAGGTTCGCGAGGATTGTCCCTAATCACGATCACCTTCATCTCTGCCTCCGTTAGCTGCTGAAGGACCCAGCTTGCGGATTCGACGGCCAAATCGTACTTGTCAGGGGGTGCCTCGACTCTATTCGACAAGACCACAAGGTCCGGTTCATGGGCGCGGATAGCGTCGAGTTCCTCCTCGGTGACATCAACGCACTCATCGCGGAAAGTCAATGCGTCGAACTTGCCTCCTGGCGCTCTTGGAAAGCACGCCGAAGACAACCAAGTCGTGATTCCCAAGTCCAGGTCACGTGCGGAACGTTGCAGGCCAGGCAGCCACTGCACTGCATGTGAATTGCCCCAGAGGACGACTTCCCATTTCGCCGATTCCTCTGGCAGGGCGTACCGACATCGGTGCGGCGACGGGTCGTCCCAGTGTCGGGTGCAACCATCACCAAAGGCTGTCGGTTGGTCAAGCGACCCGAATCTGGGGTCGGGATAGGGCCCCGCCTCGTCAGCTGTACCGGTCACGGCGCAGGTCGGGTCCAGGATGCGTTGGGCACCCAAACACTGGCTTTGGCGGACGTGTTCCCTCGCGGACGCGACCTCGGACATGCCCGTGCTCTCTACGCCGACGTAAACACCGCTACCAACCAGGCCGAGCACGGCCATGCTGGCGACGGCAGGCACAAAGGTGCGCTTTGGGCGGCTCCTTATCCAGCGCCAACGCTGAAATGGCTGCTCCACAAACGCGTAGGAGACCGCCGAGAGCCCAAGGGTGGCCAGGATGACTAGGGCGCTGGTGCCAAGGGAGAGTTCGCTCCCCAGGACGTAGGGCGCGAGCAGCATCAGGGGCCAGTGCCACAGATAGACTGAGTAGGACATGTCGCCCAGGTATTGGATTGGTCGGAGTGACCAGAAGTGCTTCAAGAAGCGGTCGATGCCATTTGGATCGATGTCAGGCTTTACCTGGAGGCTTGATACATGCTCTCCCAACTTGTCATTGCCCAACTCGGGGGCCTTCGCGCGCGGGCGGAGGTCTGTCGGGGCGCGTCCGCCAACTATGAACAGGGCTGCACCCGCAGTCGGCAGCAACGCGACCCAGCCGGGAAAGGGCGTGGCGTCGGAGAACCACACGGCGGCGGCAATCATGGCGACGAGCCCCACGGCGACGGCACCTGCGCGCATCGTCGGGTGCGGGGCTAGTCGGTCCTCAAGGCGTGGCCAGAAGCAGGCCAACAAGCCGCCCAGCGCAAGTTCCCAAACGCGGGTCTGCGTGACCAAATAGGCCTCGGCCGGGTTCCGAATGGTCATCCACACCGACAGCGCAAAGGAAACGCCCGCCGCCGCGCCGACCACCAAGGTGATAGGCAGCCGCACAGAGGCCGTGTCGCCCCCGTGGTCCTTGCGGTGCCACAAGACAACCACGGCCAGCATCAGAACTGGCCAGAACACGTAGAACTGTTCTTCCACGCTGAGCGACCAGAAGTGCTGGAAAATCGACGGCACCCCGCCGCGGGCCAGGTAGTCCGTCGACTTGTGCCACAGATTCCAGTTCTCCACGTACACGGCGGCGGCCACGGCGTCGCGGGCGGTCTGCACCCAGGCCGACGGCGGCCCGACCAACCACGCCGCCACGCCTGTGGCGACTATGACCAGGAAAGACGCCGGCAACAGCCGTCTGATTCGCCGGCCCCAGAAGTCGGCCACGTCATGCCAAGTCTTGGGCGGCCGCGTCACCAATCCGCCCGTGATCAAGAAGCCGGAGATCACAAAGAAGATGTCCACGCCGACGTACCCGCCGGTCAGGACACCAGGCCAGAGGTGGTACACCACGACCAAGGACACGGCCAACGCCCTGAGCCACTGAATATCCGCCCGGCGCCCCGAAGCTTTCGCTCCCGAGGCTTTGGCGGTGTGTTGGGTGGCCAGGGCGTGCACCAGTCAATTGTGCATCACAAGAAAGGGCCGCCTGACACACGCCGCCGGCCGGTTGCGCGGGCTCCGGGACATCGGAGGTGGGTTCCACTCCGTCTCACACCGCCTCCAATCCCGCGGCCGCCGGTGCCCCGGCCGGGGCGGCCGGGGACCGCTGCGCCGACCCACGCGGACTGGGCTGCGAGGGCCCGTGGATCTAGCTGAGCGAGAAGACCCTCCGCTTGGGAGCCCAAGAAAGACGGTCAGCGAGCCAGCGCGCCCTCAATTGCCGCAGAAAGCTGCGGGGCAAGGGTCTCAACGAAAGTGATCGAAAGATGGTCGTCGTCGAAGTAGGCGACCACCGAACCGACCAGTCCGGTGCAGACTTCGCCGTCGCAGATGGCGTTGTTGAAGTCGACCACTTCGATCAAATCGGATCCCATCTCCGCCGCCGCGTCGGCCCAGGGATCCGGGAAAATCCAGCTCTCCTGCGGGCCGGCGCAACGGTCGGGTTGGCCGCCGTTCGCCGCCAGGCAGTCGGGGATGCTGCGATTCGACGGCTCGCGGGGAATGTCTCTGATCAACAGCACCTTGATCTGCGCGTCCGTCAACTGTTCAAGAACCCAGCGGGCGGATTCGACCGCCAGCTCGTGCAGTTGCGGGGGCGAGCTCGCCCTGTTGGTCACTACCACCAGGTCGGGACGGCTAGCGCGGATCGCGTCAAGCTCCTGCGACGTCACGTCCACGCACGGGCTGCTTTCGGTTAGCGGATCGAATCTGCTTCCCGGTGCCCTTGGAAAACACGAAGATGACAGCCGGGTGGTGATGCCCAACTGGAGTTCGTCCGCTATCCGCTCCAATCCCGGCAGCCATTGGACGGCGTGCGAATTCCCCCAAAGCACAACCTCGTTACCCCCCGATCCCTCCAGCAACCCGTACCGGCACTTGGCGGGCGTTGGGTTGGTCCAATGCCGGGTGCACCCATTGTCGTAGGCGGGCGAGTGGTCGAACCAGGCGAACCGCGGGTTGGGGTAGGGACCGGTTTCCTCATCGGGCTGGCCGCTGGCGCAGCCGGGGTCCAGGATTCGCTGAGCGCCCATGCATGGGCTCTCGCGGACGTGCTCCCGGTCTGCGGCGATGGACCGCTTTATCGCCGCGGGCACTGTGATGTACAGGACGGCCCCGGCCACGGAGATGGCCGCCATTCCGGCGACCGCCGGAACAAAAGTGCGTCTAAGGCGGGCCCGCATCCACCGCGAGCGTTGGAACGGTTTCTCGACCAATTCGTAGGACGCGGCCGAAATTCCCAGGGTGCCCAGGACCACCAGCAGGCTTGTGCCGACGGTCAAATTGCGCCCGAGGACGTTCGGCGCGAGCAGTATCAAAGGCCAGTGCCACAGGTAGACGGAGTAGGACATGTCGCCCAGGTATTGGATTGGCCGGAACGACCAGAAGCGGTTGAGCAGGCCGTCGATGCCGTCGACACCGTCGCCCGTGACCGTCCGCCCGGCAAGGTTCGGGTTCGGCGCAGCCCCGCCCCGCGTGTCGGGCGTCGCCCCAGCCTCGGCCCGCCCCGTCGCGGCGACGTCACCGGCGACGGGTGCCCGGCCTTGGGCTGGGCTGGTCGTGCGGTTGCGCCCGCCGGCTATGAACAGCGCGGCGCCCACGGTCGGCAGGAGCCCCACCCAACCTGGGAAGGCTGTGGCGTCGGTGAACCCGACCGCGGCGGCGACCATGGCCGCCAGCCCCACGGCCACCATCCCGGCGCGGACGCCCGGACGCCGCCCGAGTCGGGACTCCAGCCAGGGCCAGAAGCAGGCCAGCAGGCCGCCGAGCGCCAGCTCCCACATCCTTGTTTGGGTCACTAGATAGGCCTCGGCCTGGTCGCGCGCGGTCATCCAGACCGACAGCCCGAAGGACACGGTCGCGACCGCCCCGACCGCCCACGCGACCGGCCGCCTCACGCTGATCCCGGAGCTTCGCTTCTGTGCCCGCCGCCACACCGCCGCGACGGCCAGGATCATCACCGGCCAGAACACGTAGAACTGTTCTTCAACGCTGAGCGACCAGAAGTGCTGGAAAATGGACGGGGTCCCGCCGCGGCCCAGGTAGTCCGCAGACTGCTGCCATAGGTTCCAGTTCTCCGCGTACACGGCGGCGGCCACGGCATCGCGGGCGGTCTGCACCCAAGCCGACGGCGGCCCGACCAACCACGCCGCCACGCCTGTCGCGATGATCACCAGGAAAGACGCCGGCAGCAGCCGTCTGATTCGCCGGCCCCAGAAGTCGGCCACGTCGCGCCAGGTCCCGGGCGGCCGCGCCACCAGTCCGCCGGTGATCAAGAACCCGGAGATCACAAAGAAAATGTCGACTCCGACGTACCCGCCGGTCAGGACGCCGGGCCAGAGGTGGTACACCACGACCAAGGAGACGGCCAACGCCCTGAGCCACTGAATATCCGCCCGACGCCCCGAAGCTTTGTGGCCCGAGGCCTTAGCGGCGTGTTGAGAGCCCGGGGCATGCATCAGTCCATTGTGCATCACAAGGGCGGGCCGCCTGACACGCGCCGCCGCCCGGTCGCGCGGGCTCCGGGACACCGGCGACGGGTCCCGCTCCAGCCCACGCCGTCCCCCGAGCCCGTGGCCCCCGGCTCCGCCGCCGGGCCTTCCGGTCCGCGTGGCCGGTCGGTCCGTGCCGCCCGGAGCGCGACGGCAACACCGCCGTTTTGGCTGGTGGGAACGTTGTCAGAGGCGCGTTCTAGGTTGTTCTCATGACCGCCGATGCCGTCTGGTTCCACCCCGTTTCCCCACTCCGTCGCGCTCGCCTCGCCGGGGTGGCCGCAGTAGTCGGGGCGGCCGACGCGGCGGGGATGGCCGCGGTGATCGAGGACCGCTGCTCTGACCCGGCCGGAGGGCGGGGCGTCGGAGCAGCCGGAAGGCGAGGCTTCGGGGCAGCCGGAGGGCGGGGCATCGGAGCAGTCGGAAGGCGAGGCATCGGAGCAGCCGGGCCGTTCGGGCACCAGGACGGCGCGCAGGTTTTCGGTCGACTTTCTTCGCTCAGCCCATTGACTTCAGACCCGACAGGGACTAGCATATGTGTATGATGGTTAGCCATTCGAACAGCTCTCAAGGGTCGCTTGCGGGCTGCACCGGCTGGGCGTTTTCACGCAAACGCGCGGCCGGAAACTGATCATGGCTACTGCGACTATTGCATCCGCTCGCCCGTGGCCGCTGGGCTCGGAAACGGTGGCTTCCCCTCGAGGCGCGGCCGGGCCGGTCGCGAACGACCTGCCCGCGCAGGCGGCTGTCGGCACCCGCCACGGGTTCGGCCCGGTTTGCCAAGACGATTCTGGCTTGGGCGGCGGCGACGGTCGGCTCGGAGGACACCCCGGGCGTGACGCGGGCACCGCGCCTGGGTTCGCCGCAAGGGGCCAGAACAAGTTTGACCTGGGCGGCGACGGTTGGTCCGGTGGCCGCGGCCAATCTGGTTCCGGCGTCGGCACCCCCTCCGGCGCTGACGCGGGCGATCCGCCTGGATTCGGCTCAAGCGGTGGCCAGGATGGACTTGGCTGTGGCCCTCGAAGTGAAGCTGGGGGCGGCGGCCCATCGCCCGCGAAGGCGCTGGGCAACGGCGGCACGCCCACAGATTGGCGGAGCCTGGCAGATTCCAGGTTGGCGATGTGCGCCACCGCGCTGGACGAGTTCGCCTCGACAGACCGGTCGGGATTGGATGCCGCGCGGTTGTTGGCGAATCTCGATGGGTTGGTGGAGTTGTCGAAGCGGTCGGGATCGCTGGCGGCGGCGCTGTCTGAGGAAGTGAGGCGCCGGGGCGCGGCCGCGAAGACGGAGGGCGTGGACGTGGAGTCGCATCTCCGGATGAAGCACAGGCTCTCGCCGGCGGAAATCCGCAAACTCGTGAAACAAGGCGAGGTGCTGCGGCCGTTCGAAGTGATGAGCCTGGCGACTCAGCGGGGTGAGATTTCCCCGGCGCAGGCGGAGGCCTGCGCGCGTGAACTCGCGGACTTCCCCGTTGACATATTGGGCGATGCGGCGTTGCGGGAAGCGGAAACCCTGCTGGTCGCAGAGGCCCGCCGGCTCGGCGCAAGACAGCTGGGGCTGAAAGCCCGGCGACTGGTCGACCAGGCCCGCCAGGAGGCAGGCGTGGGCGGGGACCGGGCCGACCGGCTGGACCGCGACCATGAGAAGGCGTTCAAAGAGCGGTTCCTCTCGTTCAAACGCGACGGCCAGACAATGATCATCCGGGGGCGCTGCACAATCGAGGCGGGCCTGCGGATCAAAGCCCGTCTGGAAAGCGCCGCACTGGCCGTCCGCCGGGCGCGCACCGACTCCACCAACGGTGCCCCCAACGGCGAAGCCCAGGGCAGGCATGACCCGGCCGACGAGGGCGCGGGCAGCGGATCGTTCGGTCCCTTGGCTGGTGGCTCCGCGAGCAACAACTCGCAGGATGCGGTGAGCAGCGGCAGGCGGGAGGATCCAGCGACCGGCGGCGAGGACGGCAACGTGTGGGATCCGGCGACCGGTGGCGGCGCGGGTGGCGCGTCTTGGGATCCGCTGGCCGGTGGCGGCCTCGAGGCGGAGCCGTTTGCGGCTTCGGTGATGGATGCGCTGGAGGCGATCATGGATTACGACCCTGGCGTGGAGGCCCCGCTGCAGGTCGGAAAGCCCGCCCGGTTCGTGGTCACCATGACCGAGGAGGGTTTGCGTTCAGGCGCCCTTGAGGGAACGCTTCAGGAAAGCGGCGAACCGCTGGCCCCGTCGGCTCTCGACCAGGCCGCCTGCGACAGCGAATGGATCGCGGTCTTGCGCGGCTCGTTCGGCCAACCCCTCGATGTGGGACGGGCCACCCGCCGGGTGCCAAAGGCGCTCCGGATCGCGTTGGAAGAGCGGGACAACGGCTGCGTGTTTCCCGGCTGCGGAGTCTCGGCGAGCGGCTGCCAGGCCCATCACCTGCATAAATGGGTGTTGGGAGGCTCGACCAGCCTGGACAATCTGGCCCTCTGCTGCGCCGTGCATCACAAGATCGTGGAACCTGCCCGGAAGCTGCCGGACGGAACGCCGTGGCGCCCCGGAGCTGACGACCCGGGACGGTGGCGGATCGAAATCGACCCGGTGCACCACCATCCGGTCGTGATACCCCCAGCACGGGTCGACCCGGAACGCAAGCCGCTCCTGAACGGGCGCATCAGGCTGAAACTCGAAATGCTCGGCGCCCTTCCCCAATCCGCCCAAGGGTCTTCCGGCCCGGCCGCCGCCCCTGAGGGCGAGATCCATCGCGCGCAGGGCAACGGGTTCCGTGAACGTCAGCAGGCCGTCCAATGACGGCGCGAACGGGCGGTCGGGCCCCCAACGGAACCGGGGAGCGGCACGGCGCCAAGGGGAACTCCTCGGGCGGGGCCGCGCGCGCTGGGCAGGTTCGGCGGCGGCCGGGCACCGCTTGGCGGCAGGCGGGGCCAACGGGCGGTCGCGCCCCGACGGAACCGGGGAGCGGCCCTGGCCTGGGCCGGAGGGTGGTCACCGTTGGCGGGCGTGTGTCGGCCATGCGGCGTCAAACAGCCCCGGTAGACTGACCCAAGGTTTTAGCTGGATAAAAGAGGGGAAGAAGCGTTCTATGTCGGGTCACTCGAAGTGGGCCACCACCAAGCATAAGAAGGCCGCGATCGACGCCAAGCGAGGCAAACTGTTCGCCAAACTGATCAAGAACATTGAAGTCGCCGCCCGCACCGGCGGGGGCGATCCAGCGGCGAACCCAACCCTTTACGACGCGATCCAGAAGGCCAAGAAGTCCTCCGTCCCGAACGACAACATAGACCGCGCCGTCAAACGGGGATCTGGGGCCGAAGGCGGCGGTGCCGACTACCAGTCGATCATTTACGAAGGCTACGGACCCGGCGGAGTCGCCGTCCTGGTCGAGGCCCTGACGGACAACCGCAACCGCGCCTCATCCGACATCCGCCTGGCACTCTCCCGCAACGGGGGCTCCCTGGCAGACCCGGGCTCCGTCGCCTACATGTTCTCCCGCAAGGGGGTCATCGAGGTCCCGGCCGCCCCCGGCCTTGACGAGGACGCGGTCCTCGACGCGGTGCTGGAAGCCGACCCGGAAGAGGTCACCCCCCAAGACGGCGGCTTCGAGATCATCACCGCCCCGGAGAACCTCCTCGCGACCCGCCAGGCCCTCCAAGCGGCTGGGATCGACTACGACTCGGCGGAGGTGCAGTTCGTACCCTCGATGGAGGTGTCCCTGGACGCCGAAGGCGTCAAGAAGATCCTGCGCGTGGTGGACGCCCTCGAAGACTCGGACGACGTGCAGAACGTCTACACCAACTTCGACGCCAGCGACGAGGTCATCGCCGAAGCGATGGGGGAGTAACCGCCCATGCGCGTGCTGGGGGTCGATCCGGGCCTGACCCGCTGCGGCCTGGGCGTGATCGATTCGCAGCCGGGCCGGCGCGTCAGCCTGGTCGAATTCGGGACCGCCACCAGCCCGCCGGATGACACCGTGGACCGCCGCCTCCTCGCGATCGCCGACGCGGTGGGGGAATGGATCGACCGCCTAAGGCCGGACGCGGTCGCGATCGAGCGGGTCTTCGCCCAACACAACGCCTACACGGTTTCCGGCACCATGCAGGCCAGCGGCGTCGCCATGGTCGAAGCCGCCCGTCGCGGGGTCGAGGTCGCCCTCCACACCCCCACCGAGGTCAAAGCCGCCGTGACCGGCAACGGCGACGCCCCGAAAGAGCAAATCGCACACATGGTCACCCGCCTCCTCTCCCTGGACAAGCCGCCCACCCCCGCCGACGCGGCCGACGCCCTAGCCCTCGCCATCTGCCACGCCTGGCGTCCCTCCACCCTCAGCCCCACCGGCCAGGCCGCTACCCCCGCCCAAAAGGCCTGGGTCGAGGCCGCCCGCGCCGCCCGCCGCGGCCGCAAGACCTGGGTGGCCGCATGATCGCCTCGCTCTTCCCCGCCCGCCGTCTAGCGCAAGACTGGGGTGGCCGCGCGGTCGCCTCGCCTCGTGTGCCGGCTCCGCGCGTGGATGCCGCCGCCAGCCGGAAGCCTGAGGTGGTCGCGTGATCGCCTCGCTTCGCGGCCCCGTTCTTTCCTTGACCGCCAACTCCGCCATTGTGGATTGCGGCGGCGTGGGCCTGGCCGTCACCCTCACCCCGGCCGCCCGCGACCAACTGCGTCAAGGCGAGGAGGCCACCGTCTTGACCCACCTGGTGGTCCGCGAGGACTCCTTGACGCTCTACGGGTTCGCCGATGCCGCCGAGCGCGACGTCTTCGTTGTTGTCCAGTCCACCAGCGGAGTGGGCCCCAAGCTGGCGATCGCTCTGGTCTCGGCCTTGGGTGCGGACGGCCTGACCAGGGCCGTCGCGGCCGAGGACGTGACCGCCCTGACGAAGGTGCCCGGCATTGGCCGCAAAGGCGCCCAGAAGCTCGTCATCTCGCTGGCCGGGAAACTGGCCCCCGCCGCCCCCGGCGGGGGAGTGCCCGGATCGGCCGGCCCCGCGGCCAGCCCCCTGGCCGAACAGGTACAAGCCGCCCTGGTGCAACTCGGATTCAACCCGCAGGCGGCCGCCGGGGCCGTCGCCGCCGCCCAAGCCGACCCAGGCGCGCCCACCGAGGTGGCCGGGCTCCTCCGCGCCGCCCTTCAACGATTGCGGGCCACCCGATGACGGAAATGGGGACGGTTCCTGTTTCCGGCACGCCGGAAACAGGAACCGTCCCCATTTCCGATCCGGCCCCGAAGGGGGTTGCGCCATGACTGAGGAGCCACTTTCGCGCGAAGCCCTCTCGCCCGGTGCGTCCGGGACCGAGCGGGCCATCGAAGCCGCCCTGCGGCCCAAGAACCTGGGCGAATTCGTCGGCCAGAAGGTGGTCCGCGACCAGCTCTCACTGGTCTTGGAGGCGGCCAAAGCTAGGCGCATGCCGCCAGACCACGTGCTCCTGTCCGGGCCGCCCGGACTCGGCAAGACCACCCTGTCCATGATTATCGCCGCCGAACTGGGAGTCTCGATGCGGGTCACTTCGGGCCCCGCGATCCAGCACGCCGGCGACCTGGCCGCCGTCCTGACCTCGCTCGAAGAGGGAGAAGTCCTCTTTGTTGACGAGATCCACCGCCTCGCCCGCCCCGTCGAGGAGATGCTCTACGTGGCCATGGAGGACTTCCGGGTGGACGTCGTGGTCGGCAAAGGCCCCGGCGCCAACGCCATCCCCCTGACCCTGCCCCCCTTCACGGTGGTCGGCGCCACCACCCGGGCGGGACTGCTGCCGGCCCCCTTGCGGGACCGGTTCGGTTTCACCGGCCAACTCGACTACTACTCGGCCGAGGAACTGGAACGGGTGATTGTGCGCTCGGCGGCCCTCCTCGACCTACAAGTCACACCCGAGGCCGCCGCCGAGGTCGCCTCGCGCTCCCGCGGCACCCCCCGGATCGCCAACCGCCTCCTCAGGAGAGTGCGGGACTGGGCCGAAGTGCGCGGCAGCGGTGTTGCCGACCTGGACGCCGCCCTGGCCGCCCTCGCCGTCTACCAAGTCGACCAGCGCGGACTGGACCGTTTGGACCGCGCGATCCTCGAAGTCCTGGTCTGCCGCTTCGCCGGGCAACCGGTCGGATTGACCACCATGGCCGCCGCAGTGGGCGAGGAGCCGGACACGATCGAGACCGTGGTGGAGCCGTTCCTTCTGCGCGAGGGTCTGATCGCCCGCACCCCGCGCGGCCGGCTCGCCACCCCCGACGCCTACGCCCACCTGGGGGAGCGCCCCGCCGGACAGGCGGCCCCGCACCAACAGATCTCTTTGCTGCGCCCCGACCTCTCGGTCGAATCCAGCCCAGGCGAACCCCCGCCCCAGGAGTCCAGGTGACACAGAAATGAGCCGCCAGCGAAATGGGATGGCCGCTTTCGGCCCGACAGTGTGCGCGCCGTGCCGAAGTCCCCTAGACTCACCCCGGACGTATGTCTTTTTTCGCATCCCATTGACTGAGGAGTGTTTTCGTTGACTATTTCCGATGCCGTCCTGCTGGCCGCCGACGAGCCGGCTGCGCCAGCCGGGGGAGGCGGCAGCAGCTACGTAATGCTGATCTTCATCGCCGGAATGATCCTGGTGATGTGGTTCATGTCGCGGCGCAACAAGAAGCAGCAGCAGCAGCAGGGCGACTTCCGCCGCTCGCTGGACGTGGGCCAACGGGTTATGACCGTGGGCGGCATGATCGGGGTCATCACGGGGCTCAGCGGCGACGTGGTGACGCTGATGTCGCCCAGCGGCGACGAGTCCGCGTATCTCCGCCGGGCGATCAAGTCGGTCGTCTCGGATGAGGAATGGGCCAATTTGACCGAGCCCTACCCCGTCGATGAGGACGAGGAGATTGAGGCAGACGAAACGCCGGAAATCGAAGACGCGCCCGCTCCCGCCGAACCCGAAGAGGACGAACCCGAACCGGAAGACAAGGGCAAGTAAACCCTTCGGTTCGCCCCCGCAATTCATCCAAGGAAGAAGCACACTGGTGGCTACACACTCACGAAAGGCCCGGCCCGGCCGCACCCTGTTGGTGCTGGTCGTGTTGGTGGTCGCCCTGTTCGGAGCGATCGGGATCGGCACGGCGGCGGGCAAAACCGACTTTGTGCCGAAGTTCGCCCTCGACCTTGAAGGCGGCACCGAGCTGGTCCTCACCCCGCAGGCCTCCGAATCCAACGCCCAGGTCACCAGCGAACAGCTCGACCAGGCGCAAGAGATCATCAGGTCGCGCGTTGACGCGTCGGGTGTGGCCGAGACGGAGGTCGCCCGGCAGGGCAACTCCAACATTGTGGTCTCGATCCCCGGCAACCCCAGCCAAGACCAACTGGACCTGGTCACGAAGTCCGCGAAGATGACCTTCCGCACCGTGTTGTATGTGGCGAACGCGACCCCGACCCAACAAGACGCTTGGTCTAGCCGCTACTACCCGAACCCCTCCTACACGCCGGCGCCGGAGCCCAGCGCCGAAGGGGAAGACGGCGAAACCCCGACCGACGGCGAAACCCCGACCGACGGCGAGACTCCGGCTGAAGGCGAAACCCCTGCCGAAGGTGAGGCGACCGCCGAGGCGACCCCGAGCCTGGAGCCCAGCCCGACGGCATCGGCGGCCAGCCCCTCCCCGGCGCCCACCCCGACCTCGAAGGTCGACGCCTCGACCGGCAACATGCCGGTCCCGCCAGACCCCGCGTACACCGCGCGGCTGGAGAACGGCCTGGATGAGGCGGTCGTGTACGCGGCGGTGGCCGAGGAATACGCCACGCTGCTTGATGGCGCCGAGTCGACCGTCGCCTCCAAGACCGCCAGCGGCGTCAGCGAGGAGGCCGCCAAAGCCCAAACGGTCGCCGAGATCATCAACTGCGACATGGTCGGCTCATCCCGCGGCAACGTGCCGTCCGATCCCGACAAGCCGCTGGTGACCTGCGATGACGCGGGCTCGGCGGCGTACATCCTGGGTCCGGTGATGGTTCAGGGCTCGGAGTTGACCAAGGCCAACAACGGCATGGCGACCACCCAACAGGGCAACACCACCGGCCAATGGGTGGTCGACATTGAGTTCAACTCGGCTGGCGGCAAGCAGTTCGGCGAGGTCACCACCAAGCTCGACGCGGCCTGCAAAGCAAACGCCGAAGACCCGAAGCGGCAATTCGCCATCGTCCTGGACGACGTGGTCATCTCCGCCCCGGAGGTCTGCAATGACCCGATCCTGACCGGCACGGCCCAGATTTCGGGCTCCTTCACCCAGCAAAGCTCCAAGACCCTGGCCGACCAGTTGTCCTTCGGCTCGTTGCCGATCAACTTCATAGTCCAGTCGCAGGACCAGATTTCGGCGACCGCCGGGTCGGAGCAACTGGAGATTGGCCTCTGGGCCGGCTTGGTTGGCTTGATCCTGGTCGCCATCTACTCGTTCTTCCAATACCGCGCCCTGTCCATGGTGACCGTGTTGTCGCTGATCCTGGCGATCGGCATCTCCTACGGCACCATTGTTCTGCTCGGCTGGGTGCAGGGTTACCGCCTGTCGCTCGCGGGCGTGGCGGGCATGATCGTGGCGATCGGCATAACCGCCGACTCGTTCATCGTCTACTTCGAACGCATCCGCGACGAGTTGCGCGTCGGCCGCTCGATCAGCCTGGCGGTGGAGATGGCCTGGCTGCGGGCCCGGCGGACCATTCTGGCCTCGGACGGCGTCAACTTCATCGCCGCGATTGTGCTCTACATGGTCGCCGTGGGCGGCGTGCGCGGCTTCGCCTTCACCCTGGGTTTGACCACGGTCATGGACCTGGTGGTCGTGATGCTGTTCACCCATCCCATTGTGTCGCTACTGGTCAAGACCCGCTTCTGGGGCGACGGCCACCCGTGGTCCGGGCTCGACCCGTTCCGCCTGGGCGCTCCGGGTGCGGTCCGCTACAAGGGCCGGGGACGTTTCTCAGCTCCGTCCGATGCCGTCTTGGCGGCTGGCGGCAAGGGCGGCCGTTCCGCCGTGGCAGTTTTGGAAGACGAGGACGAGGCGGGCGCCTCGACCGGGCTGGACCAGGCGGAGGTTGAGGGCGTGGCGCCCGAGACGGCATCGGACGCCAAGGCGGCCGGAGGCAAAGCGCCGAAGAAGGTGCCGGGCGAGGCCGGCCTGTCAATTGCCGAACGCAAGCGGCGCGCGGCGGAGCGGGCCCGACAAGCCGGCGACGAGCCGGAAGGGGGCGATAGCGATGGCTAAGGGATTCTCGCAATGGGGCAACGACCTCTACACCGGCCGGCGGTCCTATTCGGTGGTGCCGAAAATCAGGATCTGGCTGGGCATAGCCGCAGCCGTGCTGGTTGTCTGCGTGTTTCTGCTGTTCAAACCGGGATTGACGCTCGGAATGGAGTTCGTGGGCGGCACCGAGTTCAGGGTGGTCGGCACCTCCTCGACCGATCAGAGCCCGGCTCTGGACGCCGTGCGGGAGGCGTTGGGCGGGGAGGCCTCGCCCAAGGTGACCTCGCTCGGCGACGGGGGCGTGCGGGTGCAGGTCGGCAAGCTGTCGGCTGACGAGACCCAGAGCGTGAAGTCGGCGCTGGCCGACGCGTACGACGTGCCGATCGAGGACGTGTCGAACCAGATGGTTTCGGCCTCCTGGGGTTCGGACGTCTCCGGCAAAGCCCTCCGCGGCTCGATCATCTTCCTGGTGCTGGTGGCCGTCGCGATGATCCTCTACTTCCGCAACTGGGCGATGGCCGTCTCCGCGATCACGGCCTTGATCCACGACTTGCTGGTGACGGTCGGGGTTTACGCCGCGGTCGGCTTCGAGGTCACCCCCGCCACCCTGATCGGCTTCCTGACCGTCTTGGGCTACTCGATGTATGACACGGTGGTGGTCTTCGACAAGGTCCGCGAGAACACCGACGGCGTCCTGGACCAGTCGCAGTACACGTACGGCGAGGCGGCGAACCTGGCCGTCAACCAGACCATGGTGCGGTCGATCAACACCTCGGTGGTGGCGCTGCTGCCGGTCGGGGCCATCCTGTTCATCGGCTGGGCTCTGCTGGGGCCGTCCTCTTTGCAGGACATCTCGCTGGCCTTGTTCGTCGGCATGGCCGCCGGCACCTATTCGTCCATCTTCCTGGCGACCCCGCTGGAGGTGCTGCTCCGCAACCGGGAGAGCCGGATCCGGGATCACGCCGAGAGGGTGCTGGCGAAGCGCGCGGCCGCGATCGCGGCCGGGGCGGACACGGGGATCGGCACGGCGGCGATCTCCGGGATCGGAGCCATGCGGGCCGGGGAGCACCGGGGCCATGAGGCCCAACCGCGCCGCAAGACCCGTTCGGAGCGGTGAGGGACGTGAACCTGATCTCGCGGGAGCAGGTCCGCGACCTGGTCGAGGCGAACTGCCGCGACATCCCCGACTTCCCCACCCCGGGGGTTGTGTTCAAGGACATCACGCCCTTGCTGGCGGATTCGTACGCCTTTGGCCAGGTGATCGAGTACCTCGCGGACTTCCTGGAGCGGGTCGGCTGCGAACTGGTGGTCGGAATTGAGGCGCGCGGCTTCATTGTGGCCGCGCCTGCGGCCTTCCACGCTGGCCTGGGCTTTGTGCCGTTGCGCAAGCCCGGCAAGCTCCCAGGAGTGACCCTGCGGGAGTCATACGCCCTGGAATACGGCGAGGCGTCTCTGGAGATGCACGAGGACGCCATTCCGCCGGGCGCCCGGGTCGTCATCATGGACGACGTGCTGGCCACCGGCGGAACCGCCGCCGCGGCTGCGGACCTTTTGGAGCGGGCCGGCGCGAAGGTGATCGGGATGAGCTTCCTGATCGAGTTGTCCTTCCTGGGCGGCCGGGCCAAACTGCCGGGCCGCGACCTGGAATGCATCTGGACCACGTGACGTTCCCCAAGAGGACCGGCGGGCGCTGACACTCCGTCTGGCGTGCGCCGATGGCGCAAAGCGGCGGGTCCCGTCGCGAGCGGCTCTACAATTGGCGCATGACAGACGCCGGCACCACCGCCAAACCGCAGGTGGAGTCTGGCGTCCACACCAGGCCGCTGTCATGGTTGCCGGGTTTTCGGGCGCACCAGTCCGCGCCCGCCGCGCTCGAGCCGGTGCTGGCCGCCCTCCGGGCCTCCCACCCCAAGACCTCCACCGAACTGGTCGAACGGGCCTACGCGGTCGCGGAACGCGTGCATGAGGGCCAGACGCGGAAGAACGGCGAGCCGTACATCACCCACCCGGTCGCGGTGGCGACCATCCTGGCCGAACTCGGGATGACCCCGTCCACGCTGGCGGCGGCGCTCCTCCACGACACGGTCGAGGACACCAGTTACTCGCTGACGGAGCTCAGACGCGAATTCGGCGACGAGATCGCCCAACTGGTTGACGGCGTCACCAAACTCGACAAGGTGGAGTACGGCGAGGCCGCCCAGTCGGAGACCGTTCGTAAGATGGTGATCGCCACCGCCAAGGACATCCGGGTCTTGCTGATCAAGTTGGCGGACCGCCTCCACAACGCGCGGACCTGGAAGTACGTCTCGGCCGAGTCGGCGGAGCGGAAAGCCCGCGAGACCCTGGAGATCTACGCCCCGCTGGCCCACCGCCTCGGCATGAACACGATCAAATGGGAGCTGGAGGACCTGTCTTTCGCCACCCTGCACCCCAGGGTCTACGAGGAAGTGGTGCGGGTCGTGGCGGAGCGCGCACCCGCCCGCGACGAATACCTGCGGGTGGTGGCGGAGCAGGTCAAAGCCGACCTGCGGGCCAACAAGATCAAAGGCGTGGTGACCGGGCGGCCCAAGCATTACTACTCGATCTACCAGAAGATGATTGTGCGGGGACGCGACCTGACCGACATCTACGACCTGGTGGGGGTGCGCATCCTGGTGGACTCCGTGCGGGACTGCTACGCGGCCCTGGGGGCCATGCACGCCCGCTGGAACCCCGTGCCGGGGCGGTTCAAGGACTACATCGCCCGGCCGAAGTTCAACATGTACCAGTCGCTCCACACCACGGTGATCGGACCGTCCGGCAAGCCGGTCGAAATCCAGATCCGCACCCACGAGATGCACCGGCGCAGCGAATACGGCGTGGCCGCCCACTGGAAGTACAAGGAGGGCGCCCATTCGACCGCCAACGGCGGCACGGAGATGGATTGGCTGCGCCAACTGGTGGAATGGCAGCGCGAGACGCAGGACCCGGGGGAGTTCCTCGACTCGTTGCGCTATGAGATCGGGCGGGCCGAGGTCTACGTGTTCACGCCCAAGGGGGACGTGCTGGCCCTGCCGTCCGGCTCCACCCCGGTTGACTTCGCCTACGCCGTCCACACGGAGGTGGGCCACCGGACGGTCGGCGCGCGGGTCAACTCCCGCCTGGTGGCCCTGGACACCGAACTGCAAACCGGCGACGTGGTGGAGATCTTCACCTCGAAGACGCCCGACCAGGGCCCCTCGCGGGACTGGCTGGTGTTCGTCAAGTCGCCCAGGGCCCGCAACAAGATCAGGCAATGGTTCACCAAGGAGCGGCGCGAGGAGTCCGTCGAGCGGGGCAAGGACCAGATCGCCAAGGAGATGCGCAAGCAGAACCTGCCGATCCAGCGGCTCATGTCCCATGAGACGCTGCTGGCCTTGGCCAACGAGCTGCGTTTCCCCGACGTTTCGGCCCTGTACGCGGCGGTCGGGGAGGGCCGCTACTCCGCCCATTCAATGGTGGAGAAACTGGTGGCCTCCCTGGGTGGCGAGGCCGGCAACGAGGAGGACCTGGTAGAGGTCTCCCGGCCGGGCCTGTCGCACCGCCTCAGCCCGGCCGGCGCCAGCGGCGACCCGGGCGTGGTGGTCCACGGGGTGGACGACGTGTGGGTGAAGTTGGCCCGCTGCTGCACCCCCGTGCCGGGCGACAAGATCATTGGTTTCATCACGCGCGGCTCTGGGGTCTCGGTCCACTGGGTCGACTGCTCCAACATCCTGGAGGCGGAAAAGCAGTCCCCCGAGCGGATCGTGGACGTCGAGTGGCGCGACCACGCCCAGGGCTCCTACCTGGTCCAAATCCAGGTCGAGGCCCTAGACCGCCATCACCTGCTGTCAGACGTCACCAAGGCCCTCTCAGAGGCCCACGTCAACATCCTGTCCGCCGAGGTGTCCACCACCAAGGACCGGGTCGCCATCAACCGCTTCGTCTTCGAACTGGCGGACACGTCACACCTGGACGCGGTCCTGTCCGCCATCCGGCGGGTCGACGGCGTCTTCGACGCCTACCGCATCACGGGCTCCGGCCGCCACCACCTCTGAGGCCGCCTTCGGCCGCGGCCGCGCGTACCAGGCCGCCAGCGCCACCACCGGCGCGGCCAGCGCCAAGCCCAGGACGTAGCGGAACTCGGCGAACGCAGGCGAGAGCAGGGTGCTGCCCCAGATGCCGAGCAGCGGCGTCATCGCCAGAAGCAGGCGCTGGCGGCGCTTGAGCGCCAGCACCGCCGCCGCCAACACCAGGACGCCGGAGTAGAAGCCGATCGAAAACGCCATGGACAACACCGGCACGGGCCGGGGGCTGCCCAGGGAAGCCCAGAACATGGCCTTGCGCAGGCCAGGCGCTAGCGAGTCCTCCTCGGAGATGCCCCAAGGGTTGTCGGCTATGTACATCTGGCTGGCCGCCTCAATCGCCTCCGGATACCAATAGCCGAAAGTCTGGGCCAGGGTGGCGTTGACGTACGACTTGGGATACTTGCGGCCAAGGTCGGCCCAGAGCCACACGGCATCGTCCAAGTGGGTCTTGAAGTACTCCGTGTCGATCTGCAACCTGACGGCGTCGCTGAGGCGGGGGTAGTAGGTGTCCTTGAACTCCCGCCCGACGGAGACACGGGTCTCGACGGAGAAGAACGCCTCGACCAACTCGCGTTCGCGCGGGGTCAGATCGTTCGCGTGCTCGTGAACCGCCCGGCCGATTTGCTGCGCGGGCAGGGACAGGGTCTCCCGCGTGGAGTCGCCGTGGACCGCCCCCAACGCGTCGTAAACGGGCCCGGTGACCACGCAGTAAACCACGGCGCTGACGGCCGCCACGGCCAGGAACTGACGCCGCAGGCCCTTCGCCAAGGCCACCAGGAAAAGGAACGACAGCGCGAGCACGTGGACCCCGTTCGAGCGCCACAACACCACCATCAGCGCGAAGGCGGTCAACGCCAGCCACGGCCCCCACCCTGGCGGCGCCGGGCGCCTCCGCAGCACCTCGATCAGGGCCGTGACCAGGCACATGATGGCGATCGCGAAAGGCACGTCCTTGAGCGCGTTGACGGAGTACATGGCGAAGAGCGGGCAGAGCGCAAAGAACGCGCCGGCGCCCAGCACGGCCGTCGGGCGCACCCCCCAGCGCTTCAGCGCCACCACCGCGTAGGTGAACGCCGCGCTTGAGGCCATGATCAAGAACGCCGAATACAGGCCCAGGCCCAACGTGGCCGAACCGAGCGCCACGCCGATCTTGCCGAACAGGCCCAGCAGCAGCGTGTGCGCCAAGGGGTGAAGGTCGAGCAGGGGCCGGCCTCCAATGGTCATTGACAACTGGACCTGGGCGTCCACCGGGAGGACCGCCGGGTACCAGGCCAGGAAATAGGGCACGCGGCTTGCGCACAACACCAACCAGACGCCCAGGATGAAGCGCTTGGGATGGCTCTGCCATTGGCCGCGCAGCCACCGCCAGGCGCCCGAGGCGGCCTTTGTCCACTTGGTGTTGGACCTGAGGGCGGCGTCGAGAATGAGCGCGAAGACGGTGTAGAAGATGACCCAATAGCCCGTCAAATGGATAACGGCCTTGCCGAGTTGAAGCGGCGACGCGACGAGCAGATGGACCGAGTTGTCCCAGTTGACGGCCGCGCCCACCGTCTCCGAGGCGGCCGCGGCCAAGGCCAGTCCGGCCGCTGTCAGCCGGGTGGCCCGGCCCGTCACCTTTAGCGCGCGGGCGGCGACCAGGGTCAACCCTGCCCAAACGGCCAACAGGAAGACGTTGTTCCCCGTGAACTGGCCGTCAAGGGCCACCGGGGCCCAGGTGGTTTGAGTGCGGTATTGGAATCCGCCCCACGTCTGCCGCACCAGCGTGGTGTTCAGGGCCACCGTCCCCCACAAGCCCGCCATCAGGGCGACCGCCCGCCTGCCGGGGTCGCCAAGTCTCGCCTTCATGGCGCCAAGTCTATCCAGCGGCCAGGCCGATTCCGCAGTTAGGGAAGGTGTGGAGCCCCGGTCGCGGCCCCGCTGCGGCCGCCGCGGCGGGCGCGGTCAGGCTCCGCCTACGCGGGTCAGCGTTCGGCCAGGAGGTGCGCTTTCAGCGCCTCCTCGTAGGCGGGGCCCCAGTGGTACGGCGCGCTGCCCCACTTGTGGTTCTCCGCCGCGTACAACGCCGCCTCCGGGTAGCGGTAGAACTGCTCCGGCCGGAGGTCGCGGGCCATGTGCCGGTACATCTGGTCCAAGGAGTCGTTGACTCGGCGGTACCCGTTCGGGTCGGCCGCGGCCGGGGGGTACGGGACGGTCTTGGACACCATGGTTGACCAATAGACCCGCCCCACGCGCAGTTTGCCCAGCGCCCCCGCGCGTCGGAGCAGGCGCACCCAGCGGCGCCAAGCCCGTTGCCAGAGCTGAAAGCGCTCATCCGAATAGGCGCCGATGTCGCGTTCGGCGCCGCGCTGAAAGCCCGACTCGCGAAACTCGTCGGTCACGGTGGCGAAGCATTCCCGGCCGCGCTGGAACAGCGGGTAGCGCTCGTCGATCAGGTCCATCAGCAGGATGTCGAAATCCCCATCCCTCACCAGTTGTCTGAGCTTGGTGGAACCGAGGTCCCACTCCACCCGGCTGCGGCGAAACGCGGACTCGATGGCGGCGGTGTCAACCCCCGTGAACGGGCGCTTCGACATGGCGCTGACCAGGGAAGACCGGGCCACGTATTCAGCCAACTCGATCCCGTCTTCGGGTCCCAGGTGCTCGAACACGTCCCGCGACACGCACGAACCGAAGATCAACACGCGCAGCGGCGCCGCCGCGTCTCTGGGCACCGTTCCCACGGATGCGAGTATAGGGGGCCGCACCGCGTCGCCGGAGCCATAAGCTCAGGTGGACGCTGTAATCTTTGGGTCAAAGCTCCAGGCAACCATTTCGTCACGAGGAGGCCGCAAATGGGTGACTATCAGCCCCAACAGCCCTACCCGCCGTACGAGCCCCACCAGCAGCAGCCGGGTTGGGGGCCGCCGCCGCCCGCCGACCGGGGCGGTTTTGGATGGGCCGTTCTCGGCTTCTTCGTCCCAATTGTGGGGCTGGTCTTGTTCGTGGTGTGGCGCGAGTCAAAGCCCCGGAGCGCGAAGAGCGCGGGCGTGGGCGCCCTCCTGGGTTTCGTCCTCGTGATGATTGCGCCGGCCGCCGTGGTTCTCGCTCTCCGGGCCCCATGGAACCCGGTCGTTAGTTCGGAGCCGTATTCGGAGGTTTACGAGGCTCCCGACCCGACCGTTGAAGCCACCCCCGACGCGGAGCGGACCAAGGCGGCCAGCCAGCAGCCCGTCTATTCGGGCGTGCCGGATCCGGCCCTGGCCGAAGGCCGCGAGTGGACCGGATCCATGGAAACCTCGATTGGTGCCATCAAGTTCACCCTTAACGGCGCCGCCGCCCCGCAGGCGACCGCCAACTTCATCCAGCTGGCCCGCGACGGCTACTACGACGGCTCCTCCTGCCACCGGCTCACCACCGCGGGCATCTTCGTCCTCCAGTGCGGTTCGCTGACCGGGGATGGCACCGACGGCCCCGGCTACCAGTTCGGCCCGCTTGAAAACGTCCCGGAGGACGGCGTCTACCCTCCCGGAGTCATCGCCATGGCACGCGCTTCCGCGGAAGACTCGCAGGGCGCCCAGTTCTTCATCACCTACGAGGAGAGCGTCATCCCTGGCGGCTACACCGTGTTCGGGCGGGTCACGTCCGGACTTGACGCGATCGAAGACGTGGCGGCCGCAGGCACCGCCGACGGCGGCTCAGACGGACGGCCGGCGGTCGACGTGACGTTTGAAGCCATCGAGTTCGACTGACGGCGGCCCAAGCCGGCCCGGCCTGGGTCAGGGTGTCAGACCACAACGGTAACCTTGCGCCATGACTCCAAGTTCCTCCGTCGAAGGGGCCTCCCGGCCGGTGCCGCTGCGCGCTCCCCAGTTCGTCACGGTGGATCATGTGGTTGGCGCCAACTATCGCCGCGCACTCGACCATTCGGCTTTGGTGTGCGGCGACGCGTTGGCCGTGATGTCAAGTCTCCCGCCGGAGTCGGTCCAGGCGGTGGTCACGTCGCCGCCGTATTGGAGCCTGCGCGACTATGGGATCAGCGGGCAGATCGGGCTTGAGGAGAGCGTCTATTCGTTTGTTTCGAATCTAGCCGATGTGTTCGACCAAGTCTTCCGCGTCCTCAGGCGAGACGGCACGCTTTGGCTGAATATCGGCGACTCGTACACGTCCGGCAACCGAGGCTGGAGGGCTCCCGACAAGAAGAACCCGGCGCGTGCCATGAGCTTGCGTCCCCCCACACCTGAAGGCCTGAAGGACAAGGACCTCATTGGCGTTCCGTGGCGCCTTGCTTTGGCGATGCAGGAGCACGGATGGTATCTCCGGTCGGAGGTGATCTGGCGAAAGCCGAACGCGCAGCCGGAGAGCGTTCGGGACCGGCCGACACGGGATCACGAGCAGCTTTTCTTGTTCTCCCGTTCCGAGCGTTACAAGTACCACGTCGATGCCGTCAAGGGTCCGGGCGGGCGCCGGTTGCGCACCGTCTGGGACATTTCCACCAAACCCAGTCGCGCCGCCGCAGGCCATTTCGCGACCTTCCCCGCGGAACTGGTCGAACGTTGTCTTCGAATCGGCACAGACGTCGGCGACTTGGTGCTGGACCCGTTCTTGGGCTCCGGCACGACCGCGCTGGTGGCGGGCGCGCTGGGCCGTCGTTTCCTGGGAATCGAACTCCATCCGGACTATCTGGCGATGAGCCGGAGCCGCTTGCTTGACGAGGGCTTCATCGACGCCACGCCCAAGGCCGCCGCGGGCCATGACCGGCAGGCAGGGCACCGTGCAGTCGTTTAGCTTCCCCCGCCGGGGCGACAGGTCTTTGTGCAGGAGTTCCTCAGGCAGTACCGAGCCAAGGCCCTTGGCTCCGGACTGGAATCCGCCGTGGCGGGCGTGCACCCATCCGTGCTGGAACGCGAGGTGGAACACCATGTGCCGGTCGGGGCGCTGGCGCCGCTCGAGGCCGCGGGGCTTCGGCCCGAGGAGGTCTTCGCCCTGCCGTCTGTGCTCCGTGCGGCTCCGGGCATGCTGGCCCGGTACCGTCTGTTGCTGGGAGTGTCGCAAAAGCTTTTCTACTCTTCGCGATCAGGCCTTTCGTCCTTCAAATCGATGGAGGAACGACAGGTGATCAGCGCCAAGGCTAACGGCATGATCGATCAGTTATGTGACGAGTTAAACCTCGCACTGGCTGACTTGGTGGCAGCTCTGCCCCCCGAATCTCTGCGGCTGGACGTCGCCTCTTTGCCGTTCCTGACTCTTGGCGTTCAGGCGGACGGGGCTTGGCGGGGACAGATCGGGCGGAGCGCCACAGCCGCCGTGTTCGAGGCCATGGTCGCGGTCGTGGCAGAACGGGTGGGCGATGCGATGATCAGGGATGGCAGTGCCGTGACTGTGGTCAATTCCGCCGGCCGGAGGGTAACCATGGCCTTTGCGCCGGACCCGGATGTTGTCATTCGCGAGACTGTCGGGATTTGAGCCGGCGGAGGCTACTCCCAGCCGCGTTCCGCTGACTGACGCAGGTTGTCGAGCATCTGGCGGCGCCCCTTGATGTCCTCTTTGAGGGCCGCGATCGAGGTTTGGTCGCCGGTGGCCTCAACCTTGACCAGTTTCCGCTCGAGCCCGGCTATGACCGCCTCGAGCTGGCTGGTCATCGATTCCATTCGGGCCATTGTCTCCGGGTTCGACTTCCGCCAACTGCGCTCTTCTTCGGAGCGGATCGTGTCCTCGACGGCCTTCATGCGCGCCTCGACCCTGTCCTGGTCCCGTCGGGGCACATGCCCCACCTTGTCCCACCGGTCTTCCAGATCCCGGAGCTTGGCCTTGGCCGCTTTGAGGTCGCGGATGGGGAGGAGCGTCTCCGCCTCTTGCACAATCGCCAGTTTGGCCTCAAGGTTGGCTTCCCGCTCCGCGTCGTTCGCCGCGTGCTGCGCGTCGCGCGCGTTGAAGAACCGGTCTTGAGCGGCTCGGAAACGCTGCCACAGGGCATCGTCCTCGCGTCGGGACAGCCGACCCGCCGACTTCCAACGTTCCATCAGGTTGCGGAACTCGCGCCCCGTCTCGCCCCAATCCTGCGAGGCGGAGAGCTTCTCAGCCTCCGCCACTATTTGCTCCTTGACCATTTTCGCGGCGCCCTGGCGTTTGTCCAGTTCGGTGAAGAAAGTCCGCCGTTTGCGGTCGAAGCTGGTGCGAGCGTGTGAGAACCGCCGCCACAATTCGTCTTCGGTGGGACGGTCGATCTTCGGGCCGTTGCGTTGCGCCTCGCGCCACACGTCCAGGATTTCCCGCAGCTCGATTGAGGCCTGCTTCCAGTTGACCTGGTCGGGATGCTGCTCGGCTATGCCCTCGGCGCGCTCAACCAGCGCCGTTCGCTGGGCCAGCGCCTCGGCTCTGACGGCCGCCCGGTCGGCCTCGATGCGTTGCCGCACCACGGCCGCGCTGGCCTTGACCGCCCGGTATCTGGCCCGCAACCCTTCCAGGTCGCCGACGGCCGCCGGCTCGGCGAGTGCCTGTTTGAGGCTCGCGAGGGTTTGGTCGATGTCGCGTTGGGTCAATTGCTCAAGGCGCGCCTCGAACAGGTTGACTTGCGCCTCCAGGTCCAGGAAACGCCGCGCGTAAAGAGCCAACGCCTCTTCGGCCGGAACGCCCGGGAATTGCCCGACGGCCCGCTCCGATTTGCCTTCAACTACGAACACCGTGCCGTCTGGGTCGACCCGGCCCCATTTGGAGGCCTTGACAATGTCCTCGTCGGCGTGGGTTGGCGGCGCGGCTGGCACCACAGGTCGGGGTGCCGCGCCTCCCGGCTTTGGCCCCGGTCCCGGTCGCGGTCCGGGCCTGGGCGGCCCCGGCTTCGGAATGGGCAGACCGGGGGAGGACGGTCGCGCCGCAGCCTCCGATGCCGTCAGTTCCGCCCCAGCACCATCCTCAGACGCCGCTTCGGCCTCAGTGGTTGCCGCCTCAGGCCCCGGCGCGGCCTCGGCCTGTGGTGCCGCCTCGGGCTCTGGCACCGGCTCGGGTTCGGCCTCAGCGGTTGCGGCTTCTGGAAGCGCTGCGTCGGGTTCGGGCTCCGGCGCAGCCTCAGCCGCGTCCTCGGGTGCCGTCTCGGGTTCGGCTTCGGGGATTGCCGCCTCGGTTGCGGCTTCGGGCTCCGGCGCGTCGTCGGTCACGTCCTCGGGGGACGCTTCGGGCTCTGGTGCCGCTTCGGGGGCTGCCGCCTCGGTTGCGGCTTCCGGAAGCGTAGGCTCTGGCTCTGGTGTCGGCTCTGACGCAGAGTCCGCCGCCGCGGGTTCGTTCGGCTCGGGCTCCGGGGCTGGGAGCGGCGCGACGGCATCGTCGGCGTGCGCTAGCTCCGTCGGTTCGGCGGCTGCCTCCTCAGACGCCGGGGGTTCGGGGATGGGCAGGGGAGCGGCGCGGTCGGGCGGGGTGACCGGCGCGGCGCTGGGGTCAGGGGTGGTCACTGTAGTTCAATCCCATCGATCGTCACGGCTATGGCGGGCCGGCCGTCCGTGCCCCCGTCTTCGGTGCCTGAGGCGGCAACGCCCTCGATTGCTTCGAGGCCGGACGTGACATGCCCAAATACACTGTATCCGCCCTGAATGACGCTTTCCTGGTATGTGATGAAAAACTGCGCCCCCTGGGAGTCTTCGGTTCCGGCGCGGGCCATGGCGATGGTGCCGGGGGGATACACGTCGTCCTCGGGCACGTTCTCAAGCGGACCGAACTGATAACCCGGACTGTCCGTGCCGTCGCCGGTCAGCGAACCGCATTGGAGAACGAAGATGCCGTCGGTGGTGAGCCGGTGGCACGACGAGGCGTCGTAGTAGCCGTCGCGGGCCAACTGGACAAAGTTCGCGGTGGCTTGCGGGGCCGCCGCCCCGTCAAGCGTGAACGCGATCTCCCCGACCGACGTTTGCATGGTGCCGGTCCATTCGCGTCCCTCCGCCAACGACGGGTCCGGCACGGCGGTGTAGGTGGCCTTGCCGTTCCCGGGCTCGGTCGGATCGGGTTCCGGCGTGTAGACCGCGCCCGTGTCGGAAGGCGCCGCGGCGGGCTCGTCGTTGCGTCCGGACAGCGCCGAAGTGATGATCACGGCGGCCAGGCCGCCCACCGCCACCGCCGCGACGGTGACCCCGGCGATAATCTGATTCCGCCGCCTACGCTTGGCTTTTGCGATCATGCGCTGCTGGCGAGCGAGCGCCTTACGGCGCTCACGCTCGCGCTGCAAGTTGCGTTTGGCCATCATGCTCGAAGAACCTCCCCAACCTTGACAACTACCGGCGAGCGAAAAGTCTATCGGTACCAGTCCATTACCCTGGAGAGCGCGTCAGCGGGGCTGGCGTCGAGGCCGCCGCGGCGGTGCGCCTCACGGCCGAAACCCGCTGCCTGAATTGTCTGATCTAGCGGAAAGGCGTCCCGATGGCTGCTCGTCCCCGCCCACTGTCCGGGTTCCCCGAATGGCTGCCGTCCGGCCGGGCCGTGGAGCGTCATTTGATCGACACCTTGGCCCGTGTTTTCGCTTTGCACGGCTTTGTGGAGATCGAGACCCGCGCCGTCGAGCCTTTGGGCGACCTGCTGCGGAAGGGAGAGACCTCCAAGGAGGTGTACGTGCTGCGGCGGCTTCAGGACGCCGAGCGCACCGGCTACGACGCGAAAACGCTGGGTCTGCATTTCGACCTGACCGTGCCCCTCGCGCGCTACGTGCTGGAAAACTCCGGTCAGCTGGATTTTCCGTTCAAGCGTTATCAGATTCAGAAGGTCTGGCGCGGCGAGCGTCCCCAGGAGGGGCGTTTCCGCGAGTTCATCCAGGCGGATCTGGACGTGATCGGGTTCGGGGAGCTGCCCTTCCACTACGAGGTGGAATTGCCGCTGGTGATGGCGGAGGCGCTGGCTGCCCTGGGGATTGGGGACTTCCGCGTGTTGGTCAACAACCGCAAAGTCGCGGAGGGCGTCTACCGAGGGCTTGGCTTGGGCGACAACATAGACGGCATTCTGCGTTGGATCGACAAACTCGACAAGATCGGCGCGGACGCGGTGGCCCAAGGCCTGGTCGAGGAGGGCCTGACCGCGGAGCAGGCCGCGGTCGCGCTCGACCTGGCGGCCATCTCGGGGTCCGATCCCGCCCAGGTTGTGGGCGCCGTCCGGCGCCTCGCCGGGAGAGCCGGGGCGGGCGGCCCCCTGCTGGAGGAGGGATTGGCGGAACTCGGCGCTCTCTTGGAGGCGGCCGAGCGACGCCTGCCGGGGATGGTGGTAGCGGATCTGAAGATCGCGCGCGGCCTGGACTACTACACCGGGTCGGTCTACGAGACGGTGTGGTCGGGGCAGGAATCGCTGGGGTCGGTCTGCTCCGGCGGCAGGTACGATTCGCTGGCTCAGGCGGGCAGCCAAACCTATCCCGGCGTGGGGCTGTCGATTGGCGTCTCGCGGCTGGTCAGCCGGGTGCTGGCGCTGGGGCTGCTGGCGCCCAGCCGGCTCTCCCCGGCGGCGGTCCTGGTGGCGGTGGTGGAGGAGGGCAACCGGACGGCATCGGACTCCATCGCCGCGAAACTGCGGGCGCGGGGGATCCCGGCGGACGTGGCGCCGGCGGCGGCCAAGTTCGGCAAACAGTTGAAGTACGCGGACAAACGCGGCATCCCGTTCGTCTGGTTCCCGGGCGTGGACGGACAAGGCGACCAGGTCAAAGACATCCGGTCGGGCGAACAAGTCGACGCGGACGCGGAGTCTTGGGCGCCGCCGCCGGCCGACCTGGGTCTCCGGTTCGTCCGGCCGGGCGGCTAGGATGCTTAGCCGTGCTACGTACTCATAACTGCGGCGAGCTGCGGCCCGGCCAAATCGGTCAAATTGTCACCTTGGCGGGCTGGGTGGCCTCGCGGCGCGACCACGGCGGGGTTGCGTTCATAGACCTGCGGGACGCCTCGGGGGTGGCGCAGGTGGTGATCCACGACGAGGCGACGGCCCACCAACTGCGTTCGGAATTCGTGCTGCAGGTCAAGGGTCTGGTCCGCGAGCGGCCGGAGGGGAACGAGAACCCGGAGCTGCCGACCGGCCAAGTCGAGGTTCTTGCCGAGGACGTGCTGGTGCTGAACCCGTCCAAGCCGCTGCCGTTCCCGATCGACGACCATGTGGAGGTCGGCGAGGAAACCCGCCTGAAGTACCGCTACCTGGACCTGCGCCGGACCAAGCCCGCCGCCGCGTTGCGGTTGCGCTCCGAAGTCAACCGGGTGACGCGGGAGGTGCTGCATGACCGCGGGTTCGTGGAGATCGAGACGCCCACGCTGACACGCTCCACGCCGGAGGGCGCCCGCGACTTCCTGGTGCCGGCCCGCCTTTCACCGGGCCACTGGTACGCGCTGCCGCAGTCCCCGCAGTTGTTCAAGCAACTCCTGATGGTGGCGGGCATGGAGCGGTACTTCCAAATAGCGCGCTGCTACCGCGACGAGGACTTCCGTGCCGACCGCCAACCGGAGTTCACGCAGCTTGACGTTGAGATGTCGTTTGTCGACCAGGATGACGTGATCCTCTTGGCGGAGGCGGTCTTGCGGGCCGTGTGGCGGCTGATCGGCTACGAGATCCCGGCCATTCCCAGGCTGACCTACGCGGAGGCGATGCGGCGCTTTGGCTCCGACAAGCCGGACCTGCGCTACGGCCTGGAGTTGGTTGAGTTGGCGGAGTACTTCGCGTCGACGCCGTTCCGGGTGTTCCAAGCGCCCTATGTGGGGGCCTTGGTCATGCCCGGGGGCGCCGCCCAGTCGCGGCGGACGTTCGACGCCTGGCAGGACTGGGCCAAGCAGCGGGGCGCGCGCGGGTTGGCGTATGTCACCATTTCCGAATCCGGCGAGCTTGGCGGTCCGGTCGCGAAAAACATTTCCGATGCCGAACGGGCCGGTTTGGCCGCTGCGGTGGGCGCCCAGCCCGGCGACTGCGTCTTCTTCGCGGCCGGGGCGCCGGGGCCGTCCCGCGCGCTGCTGGCCGCGGCCCGCGCCGAGATCGCGGCGCGTCTGGGCCTGGCCCGCGAGGGGGAGTGGTCCTTCGTCTGGGTGGTCGACGCGCCGCTGTTCAAACCGGTCGGCGAGGACGACGACGTGGCGGTGGGCGGCGGCGCCTGGACGGCCGTGCACCACGCCTTCACCAGCCCCACCCCGGAGTGGATCGAGCGCTTCGAAGAAGACCCGGGCGCGGCCCTCGCCTACGCCTATGACATTGTGTGCAACGGAAACGAGATTGGTGGCGGGTCGATCCGGATCCACCGCGCGGACGTGCAGCAGCGTGTCTTCCAGGTGATGGGCATTGGCCCGGCCGAGGCCCAGGAGAAGTTCGGCTTCTTGCTTGACGCCTTCCAGTTCGGCGCCCCGCCGCACGGCGGGATCGCCATGGGCTGGGACCGGATTGTGGCCCTGCTATCCGGCGCGGATTCGATCCGCGACGTGATCGCGTTCCCGAAGTCCGGCGGCGGCCTGGACCCGCTGACCGGCGCCCCCGCGCCGATCACACCCCTCCAGCGCAAGGAAGCCGGCGTCGACTTCAAGCCGAAGGCTGACTGACCGGCCTCTCGCTACTCCAACAGCAACGCGACCAGCGGAGCCGGCACGGCCCAAACCGAATTGGTGGTGTCCAGCACGCTCTTGGTCGCCACCAGGCCCCGTCCATACTTGCCCGCCAGCGGTCGCGATTCGCCTTTCCAGCCTGCGCCCACCCATTTCGATTCGATTGGCACGGACCAGGCCATGTCTACCCCTGCCGGCACTCGCGCAGGCGCCAGGTCGATTTCGCCTCCAGACGCGGTGCGGGCGAAGCCAATTGTGTCGTCGTCGGACCACCGCCCTTGGTCCAGCGAATCGATCCGGCGTGCGAGGGACACTCCAAGAGCCGCTTCCGTCAGCTTGGTGAAATCAGGGGCGGGCAAACCCGCGCTGACCATCGATGGCAGCCACGCAAGGATCGGATCGGTCAGATAGACCTTATGCTGCGACCCGTTCACAATGCGCCCTGAGTCCGCGCGTTGATGGCAGCGCAGCGCCGCGTACGACCTGACCATACGGGCCAACCGCCGTTCCAACGAATTGCGACTGCCGTAGTTCAGCTCCTCCGCCAGGTTGGTCATGTTGAGCGGGCTGGTCATCCGGTCGGCCAGTTCGACCAGCAGCAGCGGGATCGACTCGCGGGACGCATCCTCGTCAATGTCGGTGCGGAGCCACCCCATCAGATCCTCGGCGAACGCTCCGCTGACCGCCCCGGTGGCGGAGTGCTCCGCCACAGCGCGCGGGAATCCGCCGCAAGTCAGGTAGTCCTGCCACGCCAAGTCGTAGTCGTCGACGCTATAGATGGCGGCGGCCAACTCGCGGTGGACCGCACTGGACGCCAACTCGCTTGGGTGCACCCGTTCCGGGCGCTCCAAGCCCGGCTTGACGGCCGCCAAGTAGTCCCGGAACGACATCGGCATCAATTGCCGGATCCGGCGCCTGCCGCCCGAACCGGCCCTCCCGGCCATCAGGTCGCCGTGGATTTGGGAATTGCCCGCCCATCTGCTCCCGGTGGCCACAACCGTGTCCGCGCCGAAGCTGGAAAGATCCCGGGCTTGTTTCAGGACGCCGGTCCACCCCGGCACGGCGGTCACCTCGTCAAAGAACCAAATCCGGCGAAGCTCCCCGGCGGAGTCAGCGGACGCCGTCAACGCGCGGGCCAGCGTCAGGGTGCGACGCAGGTCGCGTTCCCGCATTCCCTCGCAGGAAATGTGGATAATCTGCCGCGGATCGATCTCCGGGCGGGAGCAGAGCGTCGCGATGGCGTCAATGAGGGCCACAGACTTTCCGACCCGGCGCGGCCCGGTGAGCACGACCAAGCTGTCGTCGAGCGGCTCGGTCGCTATGTCGGACAGCACAGTCGGCCGGTAGCCAAGGTCGAAGTCCGCGCGCCCCCTCAGCAGGCGGTGGTAAGGCATCCACGCGCTGCGGTCCCCGCCCCGTGCGGCGGCCGCCCACCAGGGGTTGGAGGCCACCAGAATCTGGCGGATTTCATCGTCTCGCATTCCTCAAGCATAGCCGGGCGGAACAAAAGGGGAGGGGTTTTGATGCGGCGGCGGAACAAAAGGGGAGGGGTTTTGATGCGACGGCGGAACAAAAGGGGAGGGGTGTGGAACGGAGAACGATGCCGTGGGGCGGCCCGACGGCATCGGCGGCGGGCGTTTTAGTGCTTTAGCGAGAGCCTGTCGTGGAGGCGGGCGAGCGGGCCCGGCGCCCACCAGTTCCACTTGCCCAAGATCGACATGGTGGCCGGGACCAGGAGCATCCTGACCAGGGTGGCGTCGAGGAAAACGGCCAGGGCCAGGCCCAGGCCGATCTCTTTGATGATGACCAGGCGGCCGGCGGCGAAACCCAGGAAGACCATGACGATGATCAGCGCCGCGGAGGTGATGATGCGGCCGGAATGCTGCAAGCCTTCGCTGACCGACAATTGCGGGTCGTGGTTGGAGTCCCAGGACTCCTTGATCCGGGAGATCAGGAAGACCTCGTAGTCCATCGCCAAGCCGAAGCCGAAGATCAAGAGCAGCACCAAAATGTAGCTCTCAATCCCGTTCACGGCGGTGAAACCGAGCACGGAGCCGAGATGCCCGCCCTGGAAGATCCACGTGACCAAGCCCAGGCAGGCGAGCAGGGACAACCCGTTCGTGATCAGCGCCTTGAGCGGGATCAGGATGGAACCGGTGAAGAGGAACAGCAGAATGAACGCGGCCGCCACCACAATGCCGAGGGCGACCGGGCCGCCTTTGGCCAGTTTGTCCTCGAAGTCAGCCAGACGCGCGGCCGGGCCGGTGACGTGGATTTCGAAGTCCTGCGGGGCCAGGGACCTGATCTTCTTCACCGCCGCGCGCGCCTCCGGGCCCTCCGGATCCTCGGCGGTGACGGCCAGGACCACTTCCACGTAGCCGTCGCGTTGAATCGCGGCCGAGCCTTCGGTTTGGCCGCCCGCCGCGCCCGCGTCGGCCTTCTCCAACTCGGTCCCCTTGATGGAGTCGAGCTTGTCTTGGGCGAACTTCTCGGTGTCCGGCAGACTGCCGGTTGAGATCACCTGGATGGAGTCGACTCCGGACAGGGGGTAGTTGTCCTCCAACTCGTCCAGGAAGGCCCGTTGCGGGGAACTCGACGGCAGCAACTCGACCGTCGAGTTGCGCAACTCCAAATCGCGGATGGGCAGCGCCAGAAGAATCAACACGGCCACCACGCCGCCCATCACCCACCACGGGCGCTTCTGGACGGCGCCGGCCAGCTTGGAGAAAACGCCGGTGTCCGGTGACACGTCTGAGGCGCGGGCGTACAGGAACGACAACACGGGAACCCGGCTGAGCCACGACGGCCGGATCAGGCGGTGTCCGGCCAGCATCAGCAGACCGGGCACAAGGGTGGTGGCGGTGCCCAGCGCCAACAGCACCACGATCAACCCGGCCAAGCCAAAGGTGCGCAAAATGGACGCGTCGAAGGCCATCAGGCCGGCCACGCAGACCGCGATTGTCAACGCGGAATAGAAGACGGTCCGCCCGGCCGTGGTGACGGTGGCCCGGACGCCGCCCGCGACCGCGGTCTTGACCTGGGCATGGTCTTGGAGGTCGTCCGCCCCCAGGCGGCGCACCTCCTCGCGGAACCGGGAGACGACCAGCAGGCCGTAGTCGATCGACAGGCCGACTCCCACCAGCGAGATCACGTTGATCACCGACGTGTGGATGTCGGTCACGTAGGTGAAGCCGAAAACAACGCCCATGCAGGTGAGGATCGAAGCCAGCGCGCCCACCACCGGCATGGCGGCGGCCAGGAACCCGGCGAAGACAAGCACCATCACGATCAGCGCCACCGGCAGGGAGATGAATTCGCCCAACTCCAAGTCGTGCTTCATGTCGTCGATGATCTCCGTCAAGATCAGATGCTCCCCGCCCACCAGCACTTTGACGCCGTCGACGGCTTTGGGCAGTTCCTCCGCAGCCTGGTGAAGCCGGGACACCACGGCCGTGACCGCGCGATCCTCCTCCTCTTCCGTGAGGTCCTTGGCTATGTCAACCGTCAGCAGGAAGCCGTCCTGGTCTTTCGCCACCAGACCCCGCACCAGCGGATTGGCCAGCGCGCACTGGGCGGCTTTGGGGCTGGTCGGCGCGAGTTCCGGGTCGCCGCAGAAAGAGGGGTTCAGCGGGTCGATCACCAGCGGATACGCGTTCTCGCCGGGATTCGTGGCAATGCCGTCGATCTTTGACAGCTCGCTTCTCACGTCTGCCAATTCGGAGCCGATGATCCCCACCGCCGCCGTGTCGGCGAGGTCCAGCCCGCTGACCGCCATTGTCACCGATTGCGACTCCGTGGCGCCCGCCTCGATCAGCGCGTCGGCGGTTGCGGAGTCGGAGTCCGTGGCCTGGGGGGCGCCCGAATTGACCCGGTCGAACAGGCCTTCCCCGGTCACCCCGAAGACCGCCAAACCAAACCCGCCTGCCGTCACCGCCGCCCATGCGACCACCGTGATCAGCGGATGGCGGATGATGCCGTTGGCCAGGTGCATGAACACGGGTTCAAGGCTATTGCATTCGGGAAGACCGTTTCAGGGGGCACCGGTGGAGGCCACGCCCCGTCCCGGCGGGCAAGCCGCGCCGTCCGGCCTTCCCGCCGTCCGGCCGCCAGCCCCTAGGCTTGGCCCGTGGATCTGTTCGACTCCGCACTGGCTTCGCCGGCCACGGGCGAGGTGGACCCGAGGGCGCCCCTGGCCGTGCGCATGCGCCCGCGCAATCTGGACGAGTTCACCGGGCAATCCCACCTGCTGGCGCCCGGTTCGCCCCTGCGGCGGCTGATCGAGCCGTCGGCGGCGGGCGGCGGCGGCCGCTCGGTGCCGTCCTCCGTCATCTTGTGGGGGCCCGCCGGCAGCGGCAAGACCACGCTCGCGTACCTGGTGGCGCGCGGTTCGGGGCGCCGGTTCACCGAATTGAGCGCGGTGTCCGCCGGGGTCAAGGACATCCGCGCCGTCTTGGAGCAGGCCAGACGGTCGCTCGCCACCGGGGAGGAGACGGTCCTGTTCATTGACGAAGTCCACCGCTTCTCCAAGGCACAGCAAGACGCCCTGCTCCCGGCCGTGGAGAACCGCCTGGTCACACTGGTCGCCGCCACCACGGAGAACCCGTCCTTCTCCGTCATCTCGCCGCTCCTGTCGCGGTCGCTGCTTTTGACGTTGGAGCCTTTGGGGGACGACGCGATTGGCGAACTGGTCGACCGGGCGCTGACCGACCCGCGTGGCCTGGACGGCACCGTGTCTTTGACCGAGGCGGCGCGGACCGCCCTGTTGCGTTTGGCCGGCGGCGACGCGCGCCGGGCGCTGACCATCTTGGAGGCGGCCGCCGGAACGGTCGCCTTGGGCAAGGACCAGGCCGTGGTCGACTTGGCGGAGATTGAACGCGCGATCGACGTGGCCGTGGTCCAATACGACCGCGAGGGCGACCAGCATTACGACGTCACCAGCGCCTTCATCAAGTCCATTCGCGGCAGCGACGTGGACGCCGGCCTCCACTACTTGGCCAGGATGATCCAGGCTGGGGAAGACCCGCGCTTCATAGCGCGGCGTCTGATCATCTTGGCGGCAGAGGACGTCGGCATGGCCGACCCGTCGGCTTTGCTAACGGCGGTGGCCGCCGCCCAAGCCGTCCAGATGATCGGCCTGCCGGAAGGGCGCATCCCGCTCGCGGAGGCGGTGGTCCACCTCGCCACCGCGCCCAAGTCGAACGCGGTCTACGTCGCCATCGACGCGGCGTTGGCGGATGTCCGGGCGGGGCGCGCCGGCCCGGTTCCGAAGCACCTGCGGGACGCGCACTACCCCGGCGCGGGCGGCCTGGGCCATGGCGAGGGCTACCAGTACGCGCATGACGCCCCGCACGCGGTCGCCCCCCAGGTCTACGCCCCGCCCGGGGTGGACGATGCCGTGTATTACCGACCCAGCGACCGCGGCTTCGAGCGCCAGGTCGGCGAGCGCCTGGAATGGGCGCGTTCGATCCTGCGCTCCGCCCGCCCGGATTCGCCCTGACGGTTTCGTCAGGCGGTGATGGCCTGAACCGCCTGGTCCGCCTCGTCCACCAGGGCGCGGCTGGCGGCCTCGGCGGCGGCCCCGTCCCCGGCCGTGATCGCTGCCGCGATGTCGCCGTGGAGGCGCAGCGCGGCCGGGTTGGCGGTCGAGGGCATCAAGGACTGCTCGGTCCGCCCCCGCAGGACCGCCTCCACCACCCCGCCCAGCGCGGCGAACATGGGATTGCCGGAGGCGGTCAGCAAAGCGCGGTGGAAGCGGATGTCGGCTTCAAGGTACTCGGCGCCCGTCGCCTGGCGGGAGTGGGCCACCAGGCTGATGGCCGCCTCGGTCAGGGCCGCCCATTGCTCCGGCGCGGCCTGGGCGGCGGCCAGGCGGGCCGCGGCCGGTTCGACGGCCGCCCGCAACTGCGACAGGTGGTGCAATTGGGCGGCCGTGTCCGGGCCGCGCAAGCGCCAGGCGATCAGTTGGGGGTCGAAGGCGTGCCACCGTTCCGGCGGGTTGACGACGGCGCCAAGCCGCCGTCGGACGGTCACCAGGCCCATCGACTCCAGCACGCGGACCGCCTCCCGCGTGATGGTGCGGGAGGCCTTTTCCGTGGTCACGCCGTCATCCAAGGCGATTCGGCTGCCCGGCGGGTAGGCCCCCGCGACTATGCCCATGCCCCAGGCGTCCAGAACGCGATTGTGAAGCGACACCGCATCGGCCATGCGTCAATTGTCGCACATATGGGAGTTGACGCTGGAGAAGGACCGGCGCGACCCGTAGGGACCGGCGATGTGACATACATCACGGCGGGACTACTTGACATAAGGATGCCAAATGAGCCATGCTGTACGGAGAGCGTAATCCAAAGTGGGAGAGCGTTCGCAAGATAGCTCCGACCGTTCCCGCGCCGTCGCGGTGAACCGGCCCACAATTGCATCAACATCCATTCCCTCGAGAGCCAAAGGACACTGATGTTCACAAGCACACTGGCCGGACCGGCCCTTTTAGCGGCCGATGCCACGGCCAAAGCCCAACTTGACCAAGGCCGCCTGATCGCGTTCGCGGTCATCGGCATAGGCCTCCTGGTGGCCTTGATCACCTGGCTGAAGATCCACCCGTTCGTCGCCCTGTTGATCTCGGCCCTCGTGATCGGGATTGGCGCCGACTACGGCGCGGCCGCCACGATCACCTCCTTCACGGCGAGCTTCGGCAAGACCATGGCCGACGTGGGCATCCTGGTGGGGCTTGGCGCCATGTTCGGGAAGCTGCTGGCGGATTCTGGCGGCGCCGACCGCATAGTCGAGACCCTGGTGGCTCATTCCTCGAAGCGCTCGCTGCCCTGGACCATGGCGCTGGTCGGCGCGTTGATCGGCCTGCCCATGTTCTTCGAGGTCGGCCTGGTACTGCTCATCCCGGTCATCCTGTTGGTGACCAAACGGTCCAAACTGCCGCTCATGCGCATCGCGATCCCCACCTTGGCGGGCCTCAGCGCCATGCACGGCCTGGTCCCGCCACACCCCGGTCCCCTGGCGGCTCTCGCCAACTTCGAGAACGGCAACCTCGGCTTGACCTTGATGTTCGGCGTGCTGGTGGCCATCCCGACCGTCATCATCTCCGGCCCGCTGTTCTCCATCCTCGCGGCCCGCTGGGTCCCGGTCGGCGTGCCCGCCTCCATGAACGCGCTGATCGGCGCGTCCAGCCCGGACGGTCTTGGCGACGATGCCGAGCCGGCGGCAGAGGTGACCACGTCGCGGCCGTCGTTCGCGGCATCGGTCACCTGCGTGCTGCTGCCTGTGGTCCTAATGCTGGCCAACGCGATCTACGAGATCGCCAACCCGGACCCGGCGGACGGCGACTGGTTCGGCGCCTTCCTGGGCTTTGTCGGCAAACCGACCGTGGCCCTCGCGATCGCGCTGCTGGCGGCCATGGTGGTGTTGGGGCGCGGCGGCAAGATGCCGTGGTCCAAGGTCAATGAGTCGACGGCGGCGGGGCTGCCCGCCATAGCCGGCATCATCCTGATTGTGGGCGCCGGCGGCGGCCTCAAAGGCGTGCTGGTGGACACGGGGATAGGCGACGTCATCGCGAAGTTCGTGGAGGACTCCGCCATCCCGATCACGCTGCTGGCGTGGCTGGTCGCCGTGATTGTGCGGATCGCGACCGGCTCCGCCACCGTCTCGATCGTCACCACGGCGGGCATCCTGGCCCCCGCCGCGGCCGGGCTGGGGGGCGCCGAGGTCGCCTTGCTGGTGCTCGCCATCGGCGCCGGGTCTGTCTTCTTGTCCCACGTCAACGACGCGGGCTTCTGGCTGGTCAAGGAGTACATGGGCGTCTCCGTGGGCCAGAACTTCAAGACGTGGTCGCTGATGGAATGCGTGCTGTCCGTCACGGCCCTGGTGTTTGTGCTGATCGTCGGCATTTTCGTGTGAGGAGCGGAGCATGACTGAAAGGCCTGGCGCGACCAGCGCCGTGCAAGGGGAGCAAGTGCGGATCGTCGTCTTCATGGGCGTCTCCGGCTCTGGGAAAACCACCGCCGGCGCGCTCATGGCGGGACGCCTTGGCTGGGACTTCGCCGAGGCGGACGACTTCCATCCGCCCGCCAACGTCGCCAAGATGTCGGCCGGCATTCCGTTGGGGGACGAGGACCGCCTGCCCTGGCTGGAAGACCTGCGCAGATGGATCGACCAAGAAATCGCGGACGGCAAGCGCGGCGTCATGACCTGCTCGGCGCTCAAGCGCGCCTACCGCGACCTGCTCAGAGCCCCCGGCGTGGTCTTTGTGCACATGGCCGGGTCGCCGCAGACGGTCGAGTCGCGCCTGGGCGCCCGGCAGGGACACTTCATGCCCGCGAGCCTCCTGGCCTCGCAATACGCGGACCTGGAAGAACTCGACCCCGCCGAGGACTATGTCACGGTCAACCTGGACCTTGGCCTGAGCCCCGCCGAAGAGGTCGACTCGGTGATCCGCCAACTGGGGCTCGGGGAGACGCCGGACGTCACCATCGGCATGGTCGGCCTGGGGCGGATGGGCGGCAACATGGCCGCCCGCCTGCGGGACAGCGGGGTCGGCGTGGTGGGCTTCGACGCGGGCGCCGGCTCCGGCCGCGACGTCGACTCCCTGGCGGCGCTGGTGGAGGCGTTGGCCGCGCCCCGGCTGGTGTGGGTGATGGTGCCGGCCGGCCAGCCGACCGACCAGACCATCGAAGCTTTGGGGAACTTGCTCCAGCCCGGCGACCTGGTGGTCGACGGCGGCAACTCGCCCTACCGCGACGACTCCCGTCACGCCGCCCACCTGGCCGAACGCGGCGTCCGATTCATCGACGCGGGCGTCTCCGGCGGCGTCTGGGGCCGCCAGAACGGCTACGCCTTGATGGTGGGCGGGGACGCGGCGGACGTGGAACGGGCCATGCCCGTGTTCACCGCGCTGGCTCCGGCGGGCGGCGGCTTTGTCCACGCCGGGCCGGTTGGGGCCGGGCACTTCGCCAAGATGGTCCACAACGGGGTCGAGTACGGCATGATGCAGGCCCTGGGCGAAGGCTACGACCTGCTGACCGCGACCGACCTGATCACCAGCCCGGACGCGGTGGTGGCGTCCTGGCGGGAAGGCTCAGTGGTCCGGTCCTGGCTCCTGGACCTCCTGGTCGAGGCGGCCCGCAAGGATCCGGGCCTGACCGGCTACGCGGCGCGGGCCGAGGACTCGGGCGAAGCCCGCTGGATGATCGAAAGCGCCCTCGACCTGGGCGTCCCCCTCCCGGTCACGGCGTCCAGCCTGTACGCTCGCCAAGCCTCGCGCCGCCCCGACAGCCCCGCCATCCGCGTGGTCTCGGCGCTGCGCGCCCAGTTCGGCGGCCACCCGGTGGCCCGCACCGCGTCAAGATGACCCGACGGCGCCCGCCGGACCGCGCGTTGGGGGTGATCATGCGGGATAAGCTTCGAGTCGGCGGTTCGCGGGGTAGGGCGGGGCGCGCGGTTGGCGGCGCCCCAGGACGGGAGCGCAAGAGGCTGACGGGGAGGGATGACGAAAGGGGATGCGCGGTTGACGGCTTCTGGAGAACGCGTCAATGTGGCCTCGGCTTCCGGGGCGGCCGTGCCGCCCGGCCCCATCCGCGTCCAACTCGTCCTGGCCGCCGCCGGCCTTGTGCGTCGGGCGGCGTCGGCGCTGGCCCGCGAAATCGTTGAGGAGAAGGCGCGGGAAGCCTGGGCCGAGTCGCGTGACGAAGCCCCGCCGGACCGTTGGACATGGGGCCGAACCGACGCGGGCAAGCCGCACCTTGTCGAGTTGCCGGAGTTCCAATTCTCGGTTTCCCACGCCGGTCCGTATGTCGGGGCCGCTTTCGCCTCAGGGCCGTGCGGGCTGGACGTTGAGCCAGCCGACCGGCCCGTCGATTTGGCCGTGGCCCGGCGGTTCGCGCCGGACGAGCGCGACTACGTGTCTTCCGGCCCGCCATCTTCGCAGGCCAGCCGCTTCCTTGAGATTTGGACCAAAAAGGAGGCGTACTTGAAGTGGACCGGCGCCGGAGTGGGCGCGGGCCTGGCGGCCTTCTCGGTCCTGGACCCGGCTGGTCTGGGAGCGGTCTTCCTGTCGCTGTCGCGGGGCCCCGGGGGTGACCTGATCGGCTGGGTGTGCGCCCGCGCCGAGTTCGGCGCGGCCGGGCTGCGCGAGGAGTGGTCAACGGCCCAGGGCGGTTGACGAGGCGGTCCGGCCGGCTTTGCGCCACCGCCGCGCCCGGCCCGCGCGGACGCCCGGCGGCCCATCCCTATGATGGGGGTCGTGTTCAGAGGCGCCGGGACGGTCATCAACGTTGTCACCGTGGTGCTGGGCTCGGGCCTGGGTCTGGCGCTGGGCAACCGGTTCCCCGAGCGAACCCGCACGCTGCTCACCCAATGCCTGGGCCTGTTCACCATGGTGCTGGGCGCCTTGGCGATCCGCGACGGCCTCAGCCCCGCGCTGACCCAGGAAGTCGGCGACGGCGCGCCAATGCTGATCATCTTGGGGGCGCTGCTGGCCGGGGCGATCGCCGGGTCGTTGATCCGTTTGGAGGACCGGATCGACTCGGGCGCCGAGCGGATCCGCCGCAAGTTGGCGCGCGGCGCCGAGCCGGGGCGTTTCAGCGAGGGCATGGTGACCGCGACCCTGGTTTTCTGCGTCGGCCCGTTGTCCATCCTGGGCTCGCTCAGCGACGGCTTGGGCCGGGGCGCCGAGCAGTTGATCGTCAAGTCCGTCCTGGACGGCTTCGCCGCGATCGCGTTCGCCTCGACCTTGGGGATAGGGGTCCTGTTCTCAATCATCCCGCTCGCCCTGTACCAAGGCGCGCTGACTCTGCTTGGCCTGGGCCTGGGGGAGTTCCTGTCGACGGGCCAGGTTGACGCGCTTGGCGCGACCGGCGGCATCATCCTGATCGGCCTGGGCATCCGCCTGGCGGACCTCAAGAAGATCAAGGTCGCGGACCTGCTGCCGGCGCTGGTCTTCGCGCCGATCCTGGCCTGGCTGGTGGCCCTCTGGCGTTGACCGCCGCGCGGGCCGGATGGGCTAGGGTCGGGGGCTGTGATCTTCTGCATTCCGGTGGGACCGGACGGGCAAGTCGGCCATGGTTGGGGCAGAGCTCAAGCGGTCGCGTTGGCCACGGTCGACCAAGCGGGCAAGGTCGCCGAATGGCTGGTTCACCAGGTCGGCTGGGGCGAATCGCATGACGACGGCACGGAAGGCTCGCACCACGCCCGCATTGTGCGGTTCCTGAGGGAGCACCAAGTCGGTTGCGTTGTGGTGGAGCACATGGGCCCCGGCATGCAGCGGGTCATGACCGCCATGAGGATCCCGACCTTCTTGGGCGCCAGCGGGTCGGCAAGGGCTTGCGTCGAGCGCGCCGCCGCCATCCTGGCCAACGAACACGGGACCGGCCCGGACCGGGCCAACCGGCCGAATTGAAGTCGAGTGGCTAGACCTTGCGGAGTTTGATGCCCTCGACTAGATGGTCGGCGCCCTTGCGGAGGATTAGGGAGGCGCGGGAGCGCGTGGGCAGGATGTTGGACTCCAGGTTGGGGGAGTTGATCGCGTCCCAGACCGACTCGGCGAAGGCGGCGGCCTCAGCGGTGGACATGGAGGCGTAGCGGTGGAAATAGGACTCGGGGCTGGTGAAGGCTGTGGCCCGCAGGGCCATGAAGCGGTCCAGGTACCAGCGGCGGATGTGGGATTCGTCGGCGTCCACGTAGATGGAGAAGTCGAAAAAATCGGAGACCACCAATTCGGCGGCGCCCAGGCGGTCGGTTCGGGCCGCCTGAAGGACGTTCAGGCCCTCGACTATCAACACGTCCGGCTGCGTCACCACGGTGGTGCGATCCGGCAGGATGTCATAGCGCAGGTGCGAGTAATAGGGGGCCTCGACCTCGGCGGCGCCGGCCTTGACCTTGGCCAGGAAACGCAGCAGAGCCGGGCGGTCGTAGGACTCGGGGAAACCCTTGCGGTCCAACATCCCGCGCCGCTCCAGTTCCGCGTTGGGATACAAGAACCCGTCTGTCGGGAGGAGTTGGACGCGGGGGGTGTCCGGCCAGCGGGCCATCAACTCCACCAGGAGACGCGCCACCGTCGACTTGCCGACCGCGACCGAGCCGGCTATTCCGATCACGTAGGGGGTGCGCACCGTCGAGTCGCGCAGGAACATGCCCCGCACGTCGTGTAGGTAGTGCGAGGCGTGGGCGTGCAAATTGAGCAGGGCGCTGAGCGGGCGGTAGATCGCGTCCACTTCAGCTAGAGAGATCTCGTCGCCAATGCCCCTGATCCGGGCGATGTCTTCCTCGGTCAGTGGCAAGGGGGTCGATGACGCCAGGTCGGCCCAGGTGCGGCGGTCAAAGGCCAAGTATGGCGACTCGACCGGAGCGCTGGTCGTAGGCACAAGCCAATTATCGCACTTGGCGGCGGCCTGACGCGGACGTGGGAGGCGGGACCTGCCATCCCCAGCCCGCGCGCCCCCGGCGGTCACAGGGCCGGGGGCGTTACCATAGGAGCCGATCTTCCCCGCCAGGCCGAAAGGAAGCCTTATGCCGATGATCTCCGACGGAGCAGCGGACCTGTTGAAATGCTCGTTCTGCGGCAAGTCGCAGAAGCACGTGCGTAAACTGATCGCCGGCCCGTCCGTCTACATCTGCGACGAGTGCATTGAGCTGTGCAACGAGATCATTGCCGAAGAGGTCCAGCCGAAGGCCGGCCAGGCCGCCGCCGAGTTGCCCAAGCCGAGGGAGATCTTCGAGTTCCTGGATCAGTACGTGGTTGGCCAGGCCGGGGCGAAACGGGCCTTGTCGGTGGCCGTGTACAACCATTACAAGCGCATCCGCTCCAGCCAGGCCTCCGCCCCGGCGGCCCCGGCCCGGCCCAAGGCCGGCCGCCCGGCCATAGGGCGCGGCCCCGCCCAAGGCCAGGCCCAGGGGCCGCTTCAAGGCGACGGCGGCTCAAGGGCCGCCCGCTCCGGCCACGGCCCGGGCTCCGGCGGCGCCGGAGCCGCCTCCGGTCCGGGCGCCGTCCCGGCCGAAGCCGAACCCGTTGAGATCGCCAAGTCCAACATCTTGTTGATCGGCCCCACCGGCTGCGGTAAGACCTATGTGGCGCAGACGCTGGCGAAGATGCTGAACGTGCCGTTCGCCATCGCGGACGCCACGGCGCTGACGGAGGCCGGCTATGTCGGCGAAGACGTTGAAAATATCCTCCTCAAACTGATCCAAGCCGCCGATGGCGACGTCAAACGCGCCGAGACGGGCATTGTCTACATTGACGAGATCGACAAGATCGCCCGCAAAGCGGACGGGCCCTCGATCACCCGCGACGTGTCCGGGGAGGGCGTCCAACAGGCGCTGTTGAAGATCCTGGAGGGAACGGTCGCCTCCGTGCCGCCGCAGGGCGGGCGGAAGCATCCGCAAGCCTCGGATTACCTGCAAATCGACACGACCAACGTGTTGTTCATCCTGGCGGGGGCGTTCGCGGGCCTGGAGGAGATCATCGCGCAGCGGGCGGGGCGGCACGGGATAGGCTTCGGGGCGCCGTTGCACATAGCGGGCGGCGAGGACGATTTCGAGGATGTCCGCCCGGAGGACTTGCTCAAGTTCGGCTTGATCCCGGAGTTCATTGGCCGGATGCCGGTTGTGGCGACCGTCTCGCCTCTGAACCAGGAGTCCCTCCAGCGCATCCTGACGGAACCGCGCAACGCCCTGATCAAGCAGTACCAACGGATGTTCGAGCTGGATGACGTCTTGCTGGAGTTCACGGAGGACGCCGTGGAGGCGATCGCCGAGCAGGCGATGGCGCGGGGGACTGGCGCGCGCGGCTTGCGCGCCATCATGGAGGAGATCCTGCAACCGCTGATGTTCGACGTGCCTTCGCGCGAGGACATCGCGCGGGTCGTGATCGACCGGGGCGTGGTGGAGAAGAACGTCAATCCGACCATCGTCCCGAAGACCCGGCAAGCCGACGCGCTGCGGCCCGGCCCGGCCAAGAAGACGGCCTGATTTTGGGCGCCGCGACGGAGCCTGGGGACGCCGCCCGGCGCTTGGTCGAACTCCGCGACTCGATCGACAACATCGACGCCGCTTTGGTGCACCTGTTGGCGGAGCGATTCAAGTTCACCCAACGGGTTGGGCATCTGAAGGCGGACGCGGGCCTGCCGCCCGCGGACCCGGCCCGCGAGGCGCAGCAAATCGCCCGTTTGAAGGCTTTGGCCGACCAGTCGGGGTTGGATCCGGTCTTCGCTGAGAAGTTCCTGAGCTTCATAGTGGCCGAGGTCATCCACCACCACGAGGCCATTTTGACCAGCCCGGCCCAAAACCGGCCGGGAGGGGTTTTGCCCGGCCGCGGCGACGGGAATTGAAGGCGCTCAGCTAGCCTTGTGGCTATGAGTCAAACCTCCAGCCCGCGCGCGCGTTTCCTGGACTCGTTGCGCGGAGTGGGCCCCACCCCGTCGATTGAGCTGACGGAACTGGCCCGGAAATACGGTGTCACGACCGAGTACACCAACTGGAAAGGCGAGCCGACCAGGGTTTCGGCTGACACGGTCAAGGCGGTGCTGGCGGCGCTGGGGGCCAAGGTCGCCGCCCCCGAAGACGTGCGGCGGTCGCTGGACGGCTTTGACGACCGGGGTTGGCGGGTGTTGATCCCGGTCAGCACGGTTGTTCGGCGGGGGAGCGACACGTGGGTGCCGGTGACCGTGCCGGCGGGCTCTGGCGCCCGCCTGTGGATCGAGTTGGATGACGACCCGCTGCTGGGCGTCAACGGCGGGCGGGTGGATCTGGAGGCGGTGGACGGCGGCGAAGGCGACCGCCGCACGGTGGACGGCCAGGAGCTCATCCGGGTTTACCGGCAACTGCCGGGCGACCTGCCGCTGGGCTGGCACAGGCTGCGGGCGCACGTTGAGGGCGGCCCGACCGCCGAGGGGGCTCTGATTGTGTGCCCCGATCGCCTCGAATTGCCGGCCAAGCTGAAAGAGCATTCGGTCTGGGGCCCAATGGTGCAGCTTTACGCGAGCCGTTCGCACGGCTCGTGGGGGACGGGCGACTTTGAAGACCTGGCCGAATTGGGTTATCGGTTCGCCAAGGAGAATGGCGCCGATTTCATCATGATCAACCCGATCCACGCGGGCGAGCCGACCGCGCCGTTCACGCAGTCGCCGTATCTCCCGACCACCAGGGATTTCACGAATCCCTATTACATCCGGCCGGAGGCGATCGACGAATACGCGGACGCGCCGGAGGAGACCAGGGCCGCTGTCGACCAATTGGCGGCCAAAGCCAGGGCGGCGGACGCGGACGCGGAGTTCTTGCACCGCGACGTGTCCTGGACCATCAAGGGAGAGGCGTTGAGGCTCCTTTACCGCGTCCCCCGCTCGCCGGCCCGCCAGGCCGACCTGGACGAATACAGGGCGGCCTTGCAGCCCGCGATTGGCGACTTCGCGTTGTGGAGCGCCCTCAAGAACGCCGGGCGGGCCGGGGAGGTGCCCTACGGCTCCAGCGAGGCGGCCCGGTTCGCCGCCGACAACGCCGAGGAGGTCGAGTACTTCATCTGGCTGCAGTGGATCGCGGACCAGCAGTTGGCCCGCGCCCAGGACCGGTGCAAGGAGGCGGGGATGCTGCTGGGCGTCGTCAAGGACTTGGCGGTCGGGGTGCATCCGAAAGGCGCGGACGCGTGGTCTCGCCGGGACGTGCTGGCCACCGACATCGAGGTCGGGGCGCCGCCGGACTATTTCAACCAGGTGGGCCAAACCTGGTCGGAGCCGCCCTGGCGGCCGGACGCGCTCGAGGCCACGGGCTTCGCCGCCTACCGGTCCATGCTGCGGGCCGTGCTGGCCCACGCGGGCGCCCTCAGGATTGACCACATTTTGGGGTTGACCAGGCTGTGGTGGATTCCGAAGGGCATGGGCCCCGGCGACGGCACCTATGTCGCGTATGACCGCGAGGCGATGGTCTCCATCCTGATCTTGGAGGCGACCAGGGCCGGCGCGGTGGTGGTGGGGGAGGACCTCGGGGTGGTTCCGCCGGGCTTGCGCGAATACCTGGGCGGCCGCGGCCTGCTGGGCAATTCGATCGTCTGGTTTGAGAAGACCCCCGACGGCGCCCGCCCGCTGAACCCGGAGGCCTACCGCTACCTGGCCATGACCGCGATCACGACCCACGACTTGCCGCCCACCTCGGCTTATCTGGCGGGCGAGCACATAGCCCAGCGCGACCGCCTGGGCCTGTTGGACACGCCGTTGGCGGACGCCCGGGCCGCCGCCCAGGCGGAGCGCGCCATGATGGTGGGCCTCTTGGTGGAGCGCGGCCTGCTGGCGCCCGACAAGACCGAGGACGAGTTGGAGCTGGTCAGGGCCATGCACCGTTTCCTGCGGACCACGCCGTCCGTCATGTTGGGGGTCTCCCTGGCCGACTTGGTGGGGGAACGCCGCACCCAGAACTTGCCCGGCACGGACCGCGAGTACCCCAACTGGTCGGTGCCGTTGGCGGATTGCGACGGCCAACCGGTCTACATCGAGGAAATCGAACGCAACCCCGTGTTCGAGGCGATCACCGAGGTCATGCGCCAGGGCTGAGGGCCGGGCGGGCGGGGGCGGCCGATGGATTTGCTGGCAATCGGGGTGGGGCTGGCGTCAGCCCTGTGCTTCGCGGGGGCTTTCGTCGCGCAGCAGCATGTGGCGGCGGCGGTGCCGGCGGCCAAGGGCAAGGGCTTGGCGTTGTTCGCTCAGTTGGCCCGCTCGCCGCTGTGGTGGGCGGGGGCGACGGGCGACGTTTTGGGCTTCGCGTTGCAGGCCGTCGCGCTCGCGTTCGGCTCGGTGGTGTTGGTCCAGCCGGTCCTGGTCACGTCCATGGTCTTCGCGTTGCCCCTGGCCGCCCGGTGGAACGGCCGCCGGATCGGCCGGCGCGACATTGGGTGGGCCGTCCTGGTGGTGGCCGGTTTGGCGGTCTTCACCGTTGTCGGGGATTCGACGAAGGGCTCGGTGTCCGATGCCGTCCGGCCGTGGCTTTGGCCCGCCGTCGCCTTTGGCTTGGCTTGCGTCGGGTTGGCGCTGGCGGGCGTGGCGGCCAGGGGCTCCGCCAAGGCGCTCGCTTTTGGCCTGCTGACGGGCGTTGTCTACGGGATCATCGCTCCGCTGACCGAACTGGTGGTGGTCCATTTGGGCCAGGTGGGCGCGCTCGGCGTGTTGCGCTCCTGGCCGGTTTACGCGCTGGCGGTCTGCGTGCTGGCGGGCACCGCCTTCCAACAGGCGGCCTTCCACGCGGGCGACCTGGGCGCGTCCCTCCCGGCCAGCCAGGTCCTGGAACCCGTTGTCGCGGTCGTCTTGGGCCTGTGGGCGCTGGACGCCCGCCTGACCACGCACGGCCTGGGCTGGTTGGCGCTGGCGGCGGCCTGCCTGGCCATGGTGGTGGGCACGGTTCGACTGGCCCGCAGCGCGGCCGCCCCCGACTGACCCCGCCGTCAGCGCAGATCGTGGCCCAGGATCGCCAGCGCCCGGCGCTCGGAGTGGGTCAGGGGTCGGTGGCCGGAGCGGCGCAGGGCGGCGCACAGCGCCGCCTCCGTCCGTTCGGCGGGCGGCATCTCGGCGAGAGCCTCCAGAATGATCTCGAGGCGGTCAAGCAAAGCTATCGCGGTTGCTGTTGGCATTCTTCGGCTCCCTTCTGGATGCGGTTTGGTTGGTCGGACGGCACCAGCGGATGCCGCCCGTGGGATGTGGCCGCCGTCTTTGACAAGACAACATTGCCAAGAATTAGCAAAACGCGGGTTTTGTAAAGGAAATCATCTCGGCATGTGGGAACATGTCAGGCGCGGGTGTCGGCCAGCGTCAGGCGGCCGAGCAGCCCCGGCAGGCCGCCGCTCTTGGGGCGGGCGATCACCGCCGCTACCGCCACCAGCACGAACACGTAGCGCAAGACGGACCACGGACCCTGAATCAGCCCCAGCAACTCAAATGCGCCAATCCCGCCGAACAGCCGGGCCAGCCTTCGCGCCAGCCAGGCGGGCCGCGTGGGCTCCCAACGCAGCCAGGTGGCGAAGTCGCCCAGCGTGCGTCCGCTCGCCAAGACGCAAACGCACTGGACCAGGAACGGCAAGCCGAACGCGGCTAGGCCCACCCAGTCCGCGCCCGTCCCGCCCTGGGGTGCTCCGGCTAGGCGGCCCGCGGCCAAGCCGCCCACCGCGCCGATCAGCCAGACGCCGAGGGCGTCGCAGACCATGGCGACCAGCCGCCTGCCCACGGTGACCGGCGCTGGCTGGCCAACCGGTTGGGCCGCGGGGACGAGCCAGCCGCGCGGCAGCGCCAACGCGACCAGCCCGCCGATCAGCGCGCCAACGGTGTTGGTCAGCACGTCGTCCACGTCGAACACCCGGTAGGCGCACCGATACAGGCCCCACACGCCGGTCAACTGGGTCGTCTCCACGAACAACGACAAGCCCGCGCCGACCAGCGCGGAGGCGACCAACCCCCGGTTCCAAAGGATCCGGACGAAAAGGCCCAACGGCACGAACAGCGCTATGTTCAGCGCCACCTGGCCCACCACCGGGTTGTGGAGCAACTGGCTCAAGGAGGAATGCGGATATTTGAACGCGTCGCCCACCGAGAAGAAGGGCACCAGCTGCGGCCGAACGCAGCGCAGTTGGTCGGGGTCGGGGAAGAACAGGAGCGTGTACGCCCAAACGGCCATGAAGTAAACCAAGAAGGCGAGCCAGGCCAGAACGTAGCGCAAAGTCAACCGGCGGTAGCGCCGGTATGCGAGCGCCACGAACGGGGCGAAGACGACCACGGCCACCGCGAGCCCCAAGCCGACGGCGACGAGCGCGAGCAAGGCGGTTTGTCCCACGCCAAAACAATAGCCACATCACCCGCCGCGCCGCCGAACCGGACGGCATCGGGCTTCTAAAACAGCGGCTCGCCCCGGTTGGCGGTGTAGCGGAGGGGGTTGGGGCGGCAGGACGCCTCGGTGGCGATCCTGATCTCCGGGGCGATCCGGCCCTCGGCGCGGAGCGCGAAGAGTTTCGGCACCACCAGGTCCCGCAACGCGTACGGGTCGATCGTGTTGAGGTAGATCTTGGTCGCGCCCTCGAAACCGGCCAGGGTCGAGATGCGCCATTTCAGCATGATGCGCCAAGGGGTCGGCAGCTTGGCGTCCACCGGGCGGGTGTGCCACTCCTCGTTGGTCGGGATGGCGGTGCCGGTGGCGGCGTGCATGGCGTGCAGCAGGTCGGCCACCCCCGCCAACTCCTCCGGCTGGTGGTTCCACGGGTCGGGGGCCTCGGACTTGGAGAACAACTCGATGGTGGGGTAGCGGTGCCCAAAGCCGGCGAAGGCGATGGCGTGGTCGTTCTCGGCTATGACCAGGTTCTTATACGCGGCGTAGTTGACCGCGCGCTCGTTGAAAATCTCGGGGTTCTCCCGCAGCGCCTCTTGGGCCAGTTCGTATTGGGCGCCGTGCTCGTCGATCGCCACCAGCTGCTTGTGCAGGTGGTCCAGGGAGGCTCCGGCGGGTTTGAGCCAGTTCTGAAACACCGACACGTAGCGGACGTACCGGTTGCGGCGGTAAAGGTCGGTCATGGCTTGCATGGTGAAGCCGATGAATTGGCGGTGCTCCTCGGGGGACAGCGTGCCGGCGCCCGCCAGCTGGGAGTCGTCCAGTGCGTTGTCGATGAAGTGGCGCCTGCCCACTATGACGTCATGGCCGGAGGCCAGGAAGGCCCCCGCCGCGTCCGTCAACTGCTTGGTCGTCAGCGGCCCGGCCGGTGCCTGGCCCGCCGCCGTCAGCTTGGCCGTCAAGAGCTTGACCATGTGGGTTCGACCCGCCGGGCTGGCGACGTAGGCCTCCGCGTGGCGGGCCAGGTCGGCTGGCAATTCGTAGCCGTAGTTGGCGTGCCAGTAGTCGAAGGAGAGAATCTCGAACAGGTTTGGGATGCGGCGGAACTCGGCCGTGGTCTGGTCCAGGTCCTCCGCGCCGGTCAGGAGGAGGGTGGGCCAAGGGCCGCCGGGCCGCCCGGACGGATCCGGCGCAGGCAGGACCAGGCGGGCCTTCTCCGGAGGGGTGTCGGTGTGGCGGCGGGGGCAAAAGACGCAGTACGCGTCCTCGCGGGCGGGATCCAGCGATTCCGGCTGGCGCTCGCTCACGCCGAGCGGCCGGTGGCCCCGCCCCGCCACGGTCCAGACCTCCGTGCCGGTGAACGGGTTCAGCTGCTTGACCGTGCCATCGGCCAAAATGTCGACATACTCCGGCTCGCGCATCCAGGGGGCCATGCCTCAACGCTACTAAAGTCTGGCGCGGACGCGGGCGGCTGCCGGCCCGAACTCAGCCCAGGCGGCCGAGTTCTTCTTCAATGTCGCCTAGAAGCTGGTCGAGTTCGCGCTTGAACTGGTCAATGTAGGCCTGCTCCGCGTCAAACTGGATCTCCGCATACCGGTTCACATAGTCGGTCGCAGCACGACACTGGAAATCGGTCAACGCAATGTTGATCTGCGCTGTGTTGGCTTTCAGGCCTCTGTACTGAGGCGGGATATCCGCCACTGATACCTCGGTCGCGCCTTGGGGGTCGAACACCGACCCGTCCTCCGCGGTGCCCCAAGCGATCCCCATCATCGAACTAGGGTCCATGACCTCATCCGAATACCACGATCCTTGCTTGTTCACCAGCACACACTCGACGTATTCTTGGTTCAAGGACGCCAAACGTGGATCGTTTCCCATGTTTTCCGTGAACCCTTCTCCCGCCGTCGACGGAGTCAGGTCGAGGGCACCCTGGGTAATGGAGTCAAGGGACGCAAGCAGATCAGTTGTCCGAGCCGATGTCCGAGTTGCAGGAGCAGGATGAGCGGCCTGACCCAGCGTCCTGCAGGCGCCCGGATCGGGGTTGGCGGCGGTGGCGTAGTCGTAATGGCCCATCAGCGCGAAGTCGTATTCTCGCTGGGCCGCTGCGGACAAACCCTCACGGTATTGCGCGTTCCTGGCCTCTGCCTCGGGGAGAGCCTGACCCTCCAAGCTCACTTCCTCGCTTGGGGACACCCCGTAACCGAAGCGCCGTACGTCATCAACGTCGCTCGGTAACCATGGGATCGCGAGCATCAGACCCGGGCGCTCAGTCGACTCCGCGTCCAATTCAAGAGCATCCGTTTCCGGATAATAGGTGAACCCTGCGTCCTTCATGCATTGCGCCGTGAACTCCTCGAACGCGACTAACCACGCGCGCGAAGTCTCTTTCTCGGTTTGTTCCACTGCGGTTCGCAACCGATCGCCCGCCGCATAGTAGGGAATGAAAGGCATCTCCACGGGTGACTCCATGGTCGCACGCGCGATCGGGTACCCGTTCTCCGCCAGTCGCGCAACTTGTTCCCCGGCATCCGGTGGCCCACTCGTTGGGGAATCCTCGGGGTTCCCGGTGCAGGCTGCGACCAAGGCAAACAGGGCCAGCGACAAAGCCGAAACACCTTTCAGCGAACGCTTCATGTGCGACAACTCCTCTCAGCGCAAACCTGCGGTCCCCGTGGCCTTGCGCGGCAGCCAGCCTCTTGCAAGGCTCCACCGTGCCAGCCGACCGGGCGGCTTCCGCAACATCCTAAAGCGAAATCGCGCGAGGGCCGCCCAGGATCTAACGGTTTCGTACGGTGTCCCATCGGCTTTCGATCACGTAATCGGTGTATAAGGCGTAATCGCGGCGCTGCGGGTTGTTTTGGTATTTTGAGGTCGAACACGTGACAATGCCAACATGCCATCCTCCCGTCTGAGGTCCGTGAAGTCCTTCCCAGGAACCTGGACGTGGCGGCGACGACCCGTGCGACATGCTTTGAGCATGGCGCACCCGGCTGCCACCTCTTGGGGGCGCACGACTGGCGTCGGCGCCGGCTGAGTAGTATCCATCTGTGAGTTTGAAACCCGGCGGCGCCCGACTGGTGGAGACCCCGCGTTGGCGGTTGAGCGTCCCGGACCATGTGACGGCCGACTCGCCGCTGGTGTGCGTGCCGACCGTGCACCAACGCGGCGACAGCCGCGTTGTCCGGTGCGCTCAGGACGCCCTCAACGCGGGCTTCAGAGTCAAGCTGATCTGGCTTTCGGACGACCAGGATCCCAGCGCCGACCCGGCTGTTGGCGAAACGCTGATGAAGTTGGCGCACTCGACGGCCGAGCGGGTGTCGCTCGTCTCGCGCCTGGCGGAGGCCGCCCGGCGCGAGAACCCCGACCTGTGGCACATCCACGACTTCTACCTGCTTCCCCAGGCGCGGCGCTGGCGCCGCCGAACCCGCCGGCCAGTCATCTACGACGTGCATGAATATTACGGAATTGTCTACTCGGGCAAGGTTCCCGCGCCAGGGCCGGTCCGGCGGTGGCTGGCCCGGCGGATCGACGCCTACCAGGTTCGCTCCGCCCGCAAACTGGGCGCGGTCAACGCCGCGGCCGAGGGGATAGCCCGCACCTTCGCAGGGTCCGGCGCCCGGGTGATAACCACCCTCAACGCGCCACTGGGCGCCCCGTTCGGGGACGTCCCGCTGAAGCCGTTCTCCGAACGGGCCCGGCGCGTGGTGCACATCGGCACCCTGAACGAGGACTACGGCATGAGGCGCGTGGTGCAGATCGCCGCCGAGGCCGAGCGACGGGGCCTACCGCACACGTTTGACCTGGTGGACCGCTTTCACAACGACGCCGAGCGCGAAACCTTCGCCCGCTACCTGGAGGAGGCCGGGAACCCGTCCAACCTGCGCATGGTTCCCGCCGTCCCCTCGCACCAGTTGGGCGCCCTGTTGGGCGGCTACGGCGTGGGCCTGGCCGTGTTCTCCCGCACCAGCCAAAACGACCTGGCCATGCCGGGCAAACTGTTCGAATACTCGCTGATGGGCTTGGCTATCCTGTGCACCAACGCCACCGCCCAAGAGCGGTTCGCCGGCCAGTGGGCCCTCGCCCGCGCGTGCCCGCCGGAGGACGTGGCCGCGTTCGCCGACGCGCTGGAGGAACTGGACGCGCAAGCGTCGCGGCTAGACCAGGAGGTCGCCCGCAAAGCCGAGGTGGCGCGCCATTCGCTGACCTGGGAGGCCGTCTCCGCGCCCGCGCTTGAGGGCCTCTACCGGGACCTCGTGCGGCGGGAAACGCATCCCGGCTGACGGGGGCCCGGCCGCCCCGGGGCGCTACCGCCCGGTCGGACCGTGCTCCGCGCCGCGCCTGGGCTGGTCGAAGATGCCGCGCAGAAAACCGCTTCCCCAGGCTAGATGCATTGTGGCCATGGCCAGGGGAAGACGCCGCTTGGCAGGTCCGTCCAGGCCCCGCGCCGACCCGGCGGCGGCGGCCGTGACGCCAACCGCGTAAAGCGCCGGGATGGCGAGGGCCGTGACTGTGGGACCGCCCCGGCGAGGTGGTACGGCCGTCGACCCGACGGCATCGGGCATAGGCGACGTCTTCCGCGTTCCGCCCGCCGCAGCCAACCCGGCCAACCCAGCCAACCCGACGGCCAAGCCCGCGGCCACCGCCAAGGTGGCGCAAGGCGCGGCCAGGTACCGGGGCGTGGCGGTCCGGGGGTCGGCGCGGACCACCTGCCAACGCCAGCGTCCCGTGGCGAAGAACTGCTTGGCCAGCGCCCCCCAACTGCTGCGCGGGCGGTAGACCACGCCGAGCGACGGGTCGAACCAGACCAACTTGCCGGCCTTGGCCAAGCGGCGGTTCAGCTCCCAGTCCTCAGCCCGCCCGAGTTGCTCGTTGTAACCGCCAACCCCCTCCAGGTCCGCGCGCCGGAAGTTGCCCAGATAGACGGTGTCCGCCGGGCCGGGGTCGCCGCCGGTGTGGAACTGGACGCGCCCAATCCCGAAGGAGGAGGACATCGCGCGGGCGACCGCCTTCTGGAAGGGCCCCGCGCCCTCCGGCACCATCATGCCGCCAACGTTGGCGGCGCCGGTTTGGCCCAACAACTCCACGGCTTTGCGCACATAGCCGGGCGGCAGGAGCGCGTGGCCGTCAACCCGGACCAGGTAGTCGTGTTTGGTGGCCCGCCAGGCCAGGTTGAGGCCCTGGGGAATGCAGCCCGAGGGGTTGTCGACCAGCCTCAAAGCCGAATGGCGCCGGGCGAAGTCTTCGGCGATGGCGCGCGTTTGGTCACGGGAGGGGCCGACGGACACCACGACCTCGAACGGGCCGGGGTAGTCCTGGTCCAGAACGCGCTCCAAGACCTGGGCCAGGTGTTCCGCCTCGTCGCGGACGGTCATGAAGACGCTCACGCCCGGGAGGGCTGACTGAGAGGAACTCACTTGGAGAACTCTACTTTCTGCGGAGCGTTGGCGCCGACGGGACCGACCGGACCGGGCTGGCGCGCGGCAACCGGGCCGACTAGAGTACGGGGGCCCACGGGTGCTCGCGCGCCGACATGGAACATGAGTTCGGCCGCCCGGTCGCGAGCTTCGGGGATGAATTGGGAGTAAGGTATCGGCGCTATTCTTTGGTGGACCGTATCAGTCTGGGGTTCGCTAGCCGGTTGAGGAAGGGAAAGTTTTGGCCAAGAGCGCCGCAGAGTCATCCGAGGTCAGGGATGAGCTCCATGTTTACGAGGCCGGCCGGGCCGGTTTGCCGAAGTTCGGGCCGTACGTGCGCGACTTGGTGGCCCGCTGGCCGTTCGCGGCCGAGTTCTCGCGTTCTTCGATTCGCTCGGCCCACACCGACACCGTCTTTGGGCGGCTGTGGCTGGTCATCAACCCGACTTTGCTGGCCGTGGTCTACTTCATCCTGGTCATCATCCTGACCCAACGGCCGCTGCGGGAAGGCGGGCCGGTGCTGACCCAGATTTGCTGCGGGCTGTTCTTGTACACCTTCTTCCAATCCGCCGTCTCCACCGGCGCCAGTTCGGTGACGGGCGGGGGCGCCTTGATCTCCAGGATGGCCTTCCCGCGGCTGCTGATGCCGTTGGCGGCCGTCCGGACGGCCTTCTACCGCTTCATCCCCACCTTGCCGGTGTTCCTGGTCCTGAAGGCGGTCCTGACGAAGGAGCCCTGGGGCTGGGAGATGCTGGAGGCGGTGTACTTCCTGGGTCTGATGATTGTGTTCGCGGCCGGGTTGGCCGCGTTCATGGGCGCGTTGCAGGTCTACTTCCGGGACGCCGGCAGCTTCCTGCCCTACTTCCTGCGGATTTGGATGTATCTGTCGCCGGTGCTGTGGCCGCTGGCTGACTACGTGCCCGGCGGGAAACACGAGAACCTGTTCGGCTTGATGCTCTTCAACCCCATGTTTTCCATCTGCGGAGGCTGGGGCGAGGCGTTGCTGTTCTCCCAGACCGCGTTGTGGCAGTTGTGGGCAGCCGGTCTGGGCTGGGCGTTGGCCGCCTTCGTGGTCGGCTCGCTGTTCTTCATGTCGAGGGAGCGTGATTTCGCTGTCCGCATCTGACTCGGCCAAACCCGCCCAGCCGCCGGCGGTCTCCGTTCAGGATCTGTCGATCACCTACCGCACCACGTTCGAGAAGGTGCCCACTCTGAAGAGCGCCGTGGTCCGGCTGGGCAGGGGCGAGCGGGCCGTGCGGGAGGTCCACGCCCTCCAGAACTTGAGCTTCGACGTGCCCGTGGGCACCGCGCTGGGAGTGATCGGCGCCAACGGGGCTGGGAAGTCGACTCTGGTCAGGGCCGTGGCCGGCATCCTGGCGCCGTCGTCGGGCCGGATCGAGGTGCGCGGCCGGATCAGCTCGCTCCTGGCCCTTGGGGTCGGCTTCAACTACAAGCTGACCGGCCGGGAGAACGTGGTCCTGGGCGGCCTGGCCCAAGGCATGAGCCGCGCCCAGGTCGCCGAACGGGCGGAGGCCATCGCCGAGTTCGCGGATATCGGCGAGTTCATGGACATGCCGCTGACCACCTACTCTTCCGGGATGGCCACGCGCCTCGCCTTCGCCGTTGGCGTCCACATGGACCCGGACATCCTGATGATCGACGAGGCCCTGTCCGCCGGCGACGCCCAATTCAAGGTCAAAGCCGCCAAGAAGATGGAAGAGCTGATGCAGTCGGCCCGTGCCATGTTCCTGGTGTCCCACGCGCTCGGGTCGATCCGGGACATGTGCGACGACTGCATCTGGATCCACAAGGGCAAGCTGATGCTCCACGCCGACCCCCAGACCTGCATCGACGCCTACACCAAGTTCATCCAGGTGGGGGAGAACGCCTTCACCATGGACGACCTGTGACCTGACCGCCGTTTGCCCGATGCCGTCCGTCCGCCCACCGTTCAACGGTCCGGCGGGCGGACGGCCGGTGGTTTAGTCCCGGACGCGGCGGCGTGCCGCTGCCAGCACAAGAGCCAGCCCGGCCAGTGTGGCGGCGAGGGCGAGGACCGCGATGCCGCCAGAGGCGGTTCCCGTGATCGGCAGACCGCCGCCGGTGCCAGTCGGCGACTGACCGCTGGTCGGGGCCGCCGAGCCGGTTGGGCCGCCAGACTCGGTGGGACTGCCAGACTCGGTGGGGGCGCCCGATTCGGTGGGACTGCCAGACTCCGTCGGACTGCCAGACGCCGTGGGCGTGGGTTCGCCGGGGGCCGAGACCTCAAACGAAACGATCCACGTCCCAGACTGTTGGCCGACCAGTTCGACTTGATGGGCTCCAGGCTCCGCGTCGGCGGGGATGGTCCAATCGAGGCGGAGGCGCCCGTCCTGGTCGGCCTGGGCGGCGCCAAGGCTGACCGGGGTGGAGCGCATGGTTCCGGCGACGGTCTCGCCAGGCTGGAAGTTGACACCCGTCACGGCCGCGCCGTCTCCGGGTTCGAACTGGGTGGCGGACAGAGTCAATTCCGGCACGCCGATTCGCCATGGGGTCGTGGCCTGGTTGCCCGCCGGGTCGAGTTCCACTACTTCCACCAGGTCGCCTTCGCTGCCGCTGGGCGCCAGCGTGCAAGACCACGCGCCGTCCGGTCCGGCGGTGGCCGCGCACAGCGCGCTGCCGTTTGCGTCCACCACGGTGACCTGGTTGCCGGGTTCGGCCCCGGTTCCGGCAAGGACCGTCCCGTCGGACGGAACCGGTTCGACTCCGTTGGGCGCGGTGCGGTCCGCGAACCGGACCACCGCGGGAGACCCGCCCAGGATGTCGCTACCACCCACCCTCGCGGTGACCTCATAGGCGCCCGCGATTTGGCTGGTCAACGCCAGGTCGGCGGTGCCGTCCTGACCGGTTGTCGCCGTCACTTCGGCGGGCCCTGGGACCAGCCCGGCGGACACACCGGCGGGGATGGTGAACACGACGTGTTCGCCCTCCACGGGGTAGCCGCCCGCGTCGACCACGTACGCGGTGACCGTGCGGGTCGCCAAGCCGTCCGCCTCGGCTTCGCCAGATTGGCCTGCCAACCTGGTCAGGCCGGGGCCGAACGCCGGGGGACCGGCGGTGTACAACACGTCCACGGTGGTTTGCGTCCCGCCTGGGATGGTGGCCACGGGCTGGCCCGCCACTGAGACGCTGATCCTGTAGCTGCCGGGCGCCAGGGCCGTCACCGGCACGCTGGCCGTCCCGGACGCGTCGGCCGTGAACGGCGTGGACCAGGCCGAGGCGCCGGGCGCGCTCAAGGGCGCAGCCGAGACGACCCCGGAGGCGCCACCCAGCGGGGCGCCGCCGGCGTCCCTGAGGATTATGGCCACCGTGTAGGCGTCGGTTCCGTCAGCCACCACCCTGCTTGGGGAGGCGTTGGTCGCGGCCGGCGCCACGGCGAACTGGGAGCGGGCCGGATCGACCGGGTTCGCCGCGAACACCGCCACCGGATAGGGCGGCGTCGAGGACACTCCGCCGACTTCGGCGCGCACCGGGTAAGCCCCGTCCACAACCGATGTGACCACCGTTGTGACCAGTCCGTCAGCCCCAGAGGCGCCAGACCAGACGGTCGAACCGCTCGGGAAGAGCGCCCCACTGGGGTCCGCGTACGCCAACTCGAACTGGGCGGGCGTTCCCGGCACCGGATTCCCGTAGGAGTCGACCGTCGCCATGGTGACCGGCACTTGGGCCGCGCCGTCGGGGGCGGCGGGACCGCCGCCCACCGTCAAAGTCGCCAAAGACGCCGCCGGGTCGACTGGTCCGGGCGCGAACACCAACGCGGCCAGGCCGCCCAGCGGTTCGCCGGCGACTTCGGCCCGCACTTGGTAGTTGCCTGACCTGGTCACGCCGAATCCCGACCAGGTGGCGACTCCGGCCGCCGAGTCGACAGTCGCCGCGAACACCCAGGCCCCGGTGTCGGCCAGGCGGTAGTAGAAGCTCACCGGCAAGCTGCCCAGGAACGGGCTCCCGGACGCGTCGACCAGGTGGGCCACCGCCCCCGCGTCGGCGCCGCCCACAACGCCGGCGCCCGGAATCGGCTCGATCCACGAGGCGGTCCCGTCCCATGTCGGGGGCGGAGCCGTGGTCTTGAACTCCAGTTGCCTCTCGCCGATCAGATCGCCGTCCACCAGCGCTCTGAGGGCGGCGGTCACCTCAGACGCGGAGCCGATCTCGACGAGAGCGGCGCCGTCGGGGCCGGTTTCCGCCGGGCAGGTGGTTTGACCGTCGCAGGGGCCGCCGTGGAAGTGGGCCGGGCCACCCGCCGGCAGCGTGAAAACGACCGGCGTGCTGGTGATGATGTTGCCGTAGGCGTCCCGCAGGGCGGCTTTAGCCCAATGCAGGCCGCTGCCCGGCTCGACCGCGTCCTGGGAGGCCGTCAGCAGGCTGTGCGCCGCAGAGGCGGGCCCGGCTGCGAATTCGACCGACAGGACCGTCTGGTCGTCGGGAACGCCACCGGCGGGTGTGGCGGCCTTGACGTAGTACACGCCGGCCGTCTCGACGGTGAAGCCGTCCCACAAGGCGGTCCCGTCCGCGGGGTTCGCCGAAACGGTGGCTCCCGTGGTGAACGGACCGGTGGGGCTTTCGTGGCTGTAGGAGAAAGTGACTGGCACGGCGACCCCGGTGTAGACCTCCCCGGCGGAGTCCCGCAGGACGACCCGCGCCCGGTGGAACTCCGTGCCGACCGCCTTGGCCGGCGGGTTGTCCGCGTTGGACGTCATCTCAAAGTCAGAGCGGGCCGGGTCGTAGCCGAAACCGGTGAACTCCACCGTGGCCGGGGACCCGTTTGCGATCTGGACGCCATCCACCGAAGCGGTGACGTTGAACGTGCCCGGGCGCTTGGAGACCAGCCGCAACTGGGCCACCCCCAACGCCCCTCCCGCCGTGCCGGCCGGAACCGAGACGGTCACGCCCGCGCCGCCCGCCACATCGCCGCCGGCGGTCTTCGCGGTGACGCCCTCCGGCACCGCGAAGACCGCGATCCCGTCAGGCGCCAGGTTGGTGTTGGCGTCTCTCAACTCCGCCTGGACCACCAGTTCCGTCGCCCCGTCGGTCGGGGCGGTCCCCGGAGCGGGCGGACCGACCAGCCGGGACTGGCCCGCGATGGCCGGGCCGGCCTTGAATTCGAGGGTCCGGTCCGCGGGCGCAATGCTAGCCGTTCCGATCAGCGCTTTGACCCCGTGATAGACGTCTGCGGCCGTGGAGGTCAGATGGACCGTCAAAGTGCCGTCCAACCCCGTCGAATAGGGCCCCGGCTCGGTGATTTGGATCGCTCCCGGCAACGCGAAACTCACGCCCGCGCCCGGGACCAGCGATCCATCGGCGTCCCGCGCCGTGACCGTCACCGTGAACGGTGCCGTCCCGTCGGCCACGACCGCCTGGCCGTCCGGGTCCACGCTCCAAGACGACGCGGACGCGACGGCCGAGCCGGGGGCGAACTTCAAGTCCGCCGAGCCGGCCGGCAGGCCCACGTCTTCGCCCAACCAGGCTCTGACCTGTGCGGTGACCGCCGAGCCGGACACCACCTCGACTTGGGCAGCTCCGAGTTGCGAGGTCTCCACCTCGCACCGGTGCGGGTCGCAGCCCACGCTCGAGAACCGGGCCGGTCCGGAACTGGGCAGGGTGAAGACGGTGGGAGCTCCGCCCACCGGGTTGCCGTACGCGTCTGCGACGGCCAGCTTGGCCCAGTGGGCCGCCTGCCCGTTCGAGGCGATGGCGCCGGTCGATGCCGTAAACACGGCCGCCACGGCATCGCCGGCCACGAACTGAGCCGTCGCGCCGTAGTCCGCGTCCGGGCTTGGGAACTGGACCCCGCCGACCTCGGCCTTGAGCAGGTAGGTTCCCGCTTGTTCAACGGTGAACCCGGCCAGTTCGGCCACGCCCGTCGCCGGGTCGGAGGCGACCGGCGCCAACGCGGTCCAGGCGCCGGAGCCAAGTGACAGCCGGTAGGAGAACACCACCGGCAAGGACTCGCGCACATACGGGTCCCCGCTCGCGTCGCGGAGCACCGCCCGCAAAGTGTGCGACTCGGCAACGACCTGCTTGGCCGGCGGCACGTCCAACATGGTGGGGACCGTGAACTCGGACTCCTCGGCCGACCATTGCTGCGGCTGCGCCAACTGGGTGAACTCCACCGACGCGGGCGAGTTCAATTTGACCGGCTGGCCGCCCACCTCGGCCGTGAGCTGGTAGACGGCCGCGCTGGAGGACACCAGCTTGATTTCGGCCAGGCCGCGCCGGTTCGGGTTGGTTTCAGACGGATCGGCTGTGACCGGCACGTCGTCGGGGCCCGCCTTGTCGCCGGCGGCGGTCTTGGCGACCACTCCGGACGGGACGTGGAAGAACGCGGTGGCGCCCGGGGTCGGGTTGCCCCGCGCGTCGCGGAGGAGCGCGCCCACAGTCAACTCGGTCAGGCCGTCGGCTGGCGCGGTGTCTCCAGGCGCCACCAACTCCGAGTTGTCGCCTTCGGCAGACCCGGGGCTGAAGCGCAGGAGCCGGTCACCCTGCCCAATCTTTTCCCCGCCGATTTGGGCGTTCGCCGCCCAGCCGTCCGCGCCGTAATTGGCCGAGATGCTGGTGAAGGTGACGGACACGGTCCCATCCGGACCCGTCACGTAAGGGCCCTGGGCCGGGGCGATGGTCAACTGCGGGGAGTGGCCGAACACGACCTCGGTGTTTGGCACCTCGCCGCCGCCGGCGTTGCGGGCCGTCACCGTGGCCGTGTAGTGCTCCTGGCCGTCCGCCGTCAGCGGGCCGGTCGGAGTGACCGTCCAAGACGAGGCCGAGGCGAGCGCCACGCCGCCGGGCTGGGCGCCGAACTCGAGCTGCGCCGACCAGGCCGGTCCCGCGCCCACCAACGCCGTGATCTGTGCGATCACCGGGCTGTCCGCGACAATTTCGACTCTGGCCACGCCCAATTCGGAGGAGACCAGAGTGCAGGTGTACGGCTGGCACGGGGTTCCGGTGAAGCGCGCCGCGCCGCCGTCCGGCAAGGCGAAGGCCACCGGCTCGTCCTGGACTGCGTTGCCGCGCGAATCGAGGACGGTCACCCGCGCCCAATGGGTAGCCTGACCGTCGGGCTCCGCCAAACCGCCGGACGTGGCGAACTCGCTTTGCGCCACCGCCGCCGGACCGGCCTTGAACACCGCCAGCGCGACCGCGTCCGGGCCGCCGACTTGGCTCGCGCCGAGGGCGGCTTTCACCTCATACCAGCCCGCTTGGTCGACTGTGAACGAATTCCACACGGCGACCCCCGTGGCGGGGTCCGTCTGCGCTGTCGCGCCGGTCAGCCACGAGTCCTGGCCCACGGCCCGGTAACTGAACACCACGGACTGCTGACCCTGCGTGTACGGGCCGCCGTCGGCGTTTTTCACCGTCACACGGGGAGTGTGGAACTCGGTGGCCACCTGTTTGGCCTGGCCTGCCGTGCCGTCCATGGTCGGGACGTCCAGCACCGAGTCTGCGGCCGAGGCCCACGGTCTTGCGAACACGACATGAGCCGGCGAGCCCGTGACGATGGGCTCTGGGCCGACAGTCGCGGTCACCTCGAAGGTGCCTGACCGGTCCGAGACCACGGCCAGCCGGGCGATCCCGACCGCGCCGCCGCCAGCCCCGTCTCCGGCCGGCACGGTCACGGTCACGCCGGCGCCGCCCCGCACGTCGCCGTCCGCGGTCTTGGCCGTCAAACCCTCCGGGAGCGCGAACACCGCCGACCCGTTCGGCGTCAAGGACCCTTGCGCGTCCCGCAGTTGCGCCTCAACCACCAACTCGTCCGAGCCGGTGGCCTGCCCCGGCTCGTCCGGCTCGACCAAGCCGGATCGGCCCGCCACGGCTGGCCCCGCAGGGGCCTGCCCAAACGCGATCGTTTGGTCTGCCACAGCCACGTTCCGCCCGTCGACCAGCGCGTTGACGGTGTAGTCGCCTGCGATTAGGGAAGTGAATTCGACCGTCACCTGTCCGCTCTGTCCAGCCGCGTACGGCCCCGCCGGGTCGATCGCCACCGCCGACGGCACGTCGAACGTGACGGCCGCCCCCGGCACCGGCACGGAATCGGCGTCCCGGACGGTCACCACGGCCGTGTAGGACCCCGCGCCGTCGGCCGGGACCGGGGTCGCCCCGGTCGGCTGGACAGTCCACGAGGACTTCGCCGCGACCGGGGTGGGCGCCACGAATGAGACAACGGCGGGCGAGCCGGTGGTGATCGGCTCGCCGTTCAGCGTCGCGGTCACGTTGTACGCCCCCGGTGTGGTGGAGACCAGATACAGATAGGCGACTCCCAGCGGCGTGCCGTGCCTTCCGTCGCCGGCGGGCACAGTCACTGTGACGCCATCGCCGCCGGCCAGGTCGCCGGCCTCGGTCTTGGCTGTGACTCCGGCGGGCACCGCGAACACGGCGCTGCCCTCGGCGGTGAGAACGCCCTGCGCGTCTTTCAGCTCGGCCCGGACCAGCGCCTGAGCCACGCCGTTGGCCTCGGTCGCCGTGTACGGAGTGCTGAGCGTCGAAGCCGAGGCGACCGCCGGGGCCGCCCGGAAGGTCACGGGCGCGGGCGGGTCGGGGATCCGATCGTTCAAGAGCCAAGTCTCGGCTTGCAGCAGATAGGTGCACGGCTCTAGAGACGTGACTTGCCAGCGGACCACGCCATCCTCCAGGGCCGCGTGGTAGCCCAAGTCGCCGTTGCCGGAAGCGCCGCTGTCGCAGCTGAAGGTGTAATAGACAGTGCCGGCGGCGTCCGCCATGGGGTAGCCCTCGGCATCGAGCAAATGGAGCTCAAACGTGTGCGGGCTGAAACCGTTGGCCACCACCGTGGCGCCGTTCCTGGCCGTGGGGATGTCGTAATACGACCGGCCCGGGTCGACCGTTTGGGCCGTGAAGGTCAGGCGCACCGTCCCGTCCGAGGCGACCACCTGGGTTTCCGCGGCGTTCTTGACAGTCGCCACGCCCTGCGGGGAGGCGAGGGTCACCCCGCCGGTCTGATTGGTCGCGCTCCAGGCGGTCACTTGGATGGAAGCCGAGCCGTCGGTGCCCACCGGCGCCGTGGCCCAGCCGCTGGTCCCGCCGACCGCTGTGAGCGAGTACGGCATTTGGAAGCTGACCGAGCCACTGGTCACCGGATCCCCGAAGGCGTCGTTCAACCGGGCCGCCACGGTCAGCGGCTGGTGGGCGTTGGCCACGGCGGTCGCCACGTCAGGCGCGATCAGCCAAGAGCGCGACGGGTCGACTACGCCGCGGTGCGCGAGGCGCGCCACGTCGTTGCCGTCAGCTGGCCGGAGCTTCAACTCGAAACCGCCGCCGCCCGCGACCGGGTCGTTCCCGGCCGTCACGGCGATCACGTAGCTTCCGGGCACATCGCCTCGGAAGGTGGTGGTGTAGACCCCCGGGGCGCCTTCGGTGAACGCGGGGCCAAAGCTCAGGCTGGCGCCCTCCGGTCCGGACACCAACCGGGGCGTCAAGCCATCCGCCGCGCCGGCGAACGGCGCCCCGTCGGTCCCGTAGAGCTGAACGGTGATGGCGCCGGTGGTCGTGTCGTCAGTTGGAACCAAGGCGTCCGACACGGTGAACCACGTGTCGGCGTGATCCGGGTCGATCCTGGGTGCGCTACCCGCTTCCCAGGTCAGAGTCTTGGGCGAGCCGCCCACGGCGGCGCCGGCAATGGTCGCGGTCAGTTCACAGGTCCCCTCGTCGCCCTGGATGAGGGCCTCCAAACGGCCGACGTCGGAGGTGTCTTTGGTCAAAGACCGGTTATGGCTCTCCGTGAACTCCGCGTCGCAGTGGTCGCCGCTCAAGGTCAATTGGACCTCCACGTTGGGCACGCGGCTGGCCCGGTCCTCGGACCAGGAAGTCACAACGGCGTTGTATTGCTCGCTTGGCGTGATGGCGTCCGGCGTGCCGTCCGGCTGGTCCTCCGGATCGTCCGGGAAGTCGCGCGGCGTGGACGGCTCCACGACCAGGGTCGAGGCTGCGGCGCTGGCCCCGGCGACGGCGGTGAAAGGCGCCCACAAGACGGTGTAGGGGCGGTAGTCGGCATTCACCAGGGTGGCCTGCTCGCTGTAGGACGACCCCGTCGCCACCAGGTGGCGGTAGCCGGGGTAGGCGGAATAGACCTGGGCTTCCCAACGGCCGCTGAGGCACTCGTAGGTGTAGGGGTCCTCCTCCGTGCATTCAGGCCAGGAGAAGTCCAGGCCATCGCCGTCCCACGGGTCGGTGTCGGCGGCCTCCAGGTCGAAATCCCCTTCCGACGGAGGGTAGCCAAAGGCGTCGGTGGCCTCGATGATCACGGTTTGGCGGCCCCATTCCGCCTCGGGGGCGCCCGTGTCCATGTTGGCCGGTTGGCCCGGAGTCTGGGTGACCCGCGCCGAGGC